>DASRUW010000417.1:0-18623 GCA_035655255.1 Telluria sp.
GGCAGCTCCGCTTCCTCGTCGGCCGTGACGATGATCGGGGTCTGCGCGGCGAGCGCGTCGCCGGCCGGCACGTGCGGCAGGAAGTCGGTGTCGGAGAAGGTCCACAGCGCCTCGTTCAGCACCTGGGCCTGGGCCGCGTCCTCGGCCAGCAGCACCAGCTTGCCCTTGGCGGCGTAGGCCTTGCGCGCGAGGCGGCAGGCGTAGGCCAGCTTGTCCGGAATATTCGTGTGGAAGTCGATGCGCGTCATCGCGGGCCGCAACTCAGAACTGGAAGGCCGGCTTGGGCGGCAGCTTGGCGCGTTTCTCTTCCTCGGCCTTGGCCTTGGCCGCGGCTTCGGCGGCGGCCCGCGCCAATTCCTCCGGCGACGGTCCCTTGGGCGGGGCGGCCGGCGCGGCCGAGGCGAACTTGTAGTTCGATGCGAGCATGCGCTGGGCCGGATAGCCGGCCGCGGTCAGCGTGCCGTTCAGGGTGGCGGCGGCAAACCCGGTCAGGCGCGTCGAGCCGACCACGATGAAAGGCAGGTCGCCGTTGCCGCCGGCCGCGCGCAGGGCGTCGCCGTCGTCGGCCGAGCTGATGGTCTTTTCCGTGTACGGCACGCCGCGCTTTTGCAGCAGGGTGCGCGCGTGGTCGCAGGCGTCGCAGGCGGTGGTGGTAAACAGGGTGACGGGAGCGTTGCGCATCGCCAGCGCGACCTCGTACGGCAGGTCGGCGTTGCCGGCGGCGCCGCCATCGAGGTTCTTCACCTGGGCGTTCCTGACCTCGGGCGGCGGCGGCTGGTCGCTGTAATGGGTGACGCCTTTCGCATCCACCCACTTGTACACTTGCGCCGACGCGCCCGCGGCGGCGGCCAGCAACAGCGCGCCGAACGCCGCCTGCATCACTCGTTTCATGCTTGCCTTTCGATTACTGCTGCATCCCGCTGTGGCGCAGCAGGGCGTCGATGCTCGGTTCCCGGCCGCGGAAGGCCTTGAACGATTCGAGCGCCGGACGCGATCCGCCCACCGCCAGGATCTCGCGCTGGAAGCGCTTGCCCGTTTCGGCCGTCAGTGCGCCGCCGCCGGCTGCCACCGCCTCCTCGAAGGCGGCATAGGCGTCGGCGGACAGCACTTCGGCCCACTTGTAGCTATAGTACCCGGCGGCATATCCGCCTGCAAAGATGTGGCCGAAGGAGTGTTGGAAACGGTTGAATGCGGGCGGGATCAGGACCGAGAACTTGCTGCGCACGTCGTCCACCAGCTGCTGCACGGTATGTTGACTGTTCGGATCGAAGTCGTAGTGAAGATGCATGTCGATGAGCGAAAACTCAACCTGGCGCAGCATCTGCATCCCGGACTGGAAGTTCTTCGCGGCCAGCATCTTGTCGAACAGCGCACGCGGGAGCGGCTCGCCCGTCTTGGCGTGCGCCGTCATCCCTTGCAGCACGTCCCACTCCCAGCAGAAGTTTTCCATGAACTGGGACGGCAGTTCGACCGCGTCCCACTCGACGCCGGAAATGCCGGCCACGCCCAGTTCGTCCACCTCGGTCAGCATGTGGTGCAGGCCGTGGCCGAACTCGTGGAACAGGGTGATCACCTCGTCATGCGTGAACAGGGACGGCTGGAGCTTGCCGTCCACTTGCGCCGGCGGGGTGAAATTGCAGGTCAGGTAGGCGACCGGCGTCTGCAGGGCGCCGCCCACGGTCAGGCGGCGGCCGCGCGCGTCGTCCATCCAGGCGCCGCCGGCCTTGCCGGAGCGGGCGTACAGGTCCAGGTAGAACTGGCCGATCAGGCGGCCATTGCGTTCGATGCGGAAGAAGCGCACGTCCGGGTGCCACACCGGCGCCTCGTCCAGCTTGATCTGCACGTCGAACAGCTTCTGCACCACCTTGAACAGGCCTTCCACCACCTTCGGCTCGGGGAAGTACTGCTTCACCTCCTGCGCCGAGAAGGCGTAGCGCCGTTCGCTCAGTTTTTCGGAGGCGTAGGCGATGTCCCAGGCTTCCAGCGTGTCCAGGCCGAGCTCCGTGCGCGCGAACTCGCGCAGCTCTTCCAGATCCTTTTCGGCGAACGGGCGGGCGCGCCGCGCCAGGTCCTCGAGGAAGGAGATGACGTGCTCGGGGCTGGGCGCCATCTTCGCCACCAGCGACACCTCGGCGAAGTTGCGGTAGTCGAGCAGCTTGGCCTCCTCGTCGCGCAGCCTGAGGAGCTGGGCGATGTTGGAGCTGTTGTCCCATTTTTCCAGCTCGGAGAACACCACGCCCATTTCGGAGGCCTTGGTGGCGTTGGCGCGGTAGATGGTCTCGCGCACGTTGCGGTTGTCGCAGAACTGCAGCAGCGGGAAGTAGGACGGGAAGTGCAGCGTGAACTGCCAGCCCTGCTTGCCGTCCTTCTCGGCGGCGGCGCGGGCGGCCTGCTTGACGTCGTCCGGCACGCCGGACAGGTGCTCCTCGTGCTCGATCACGAGCTTGTAGTCGTTGGTGGCGTCCAGCACGTTCTCGGAGAAGCGGGTCGAGATGGCGGCGTGCTGCTCCTGGATCTCGGCGAAGCGCTTCTTCTTCTCGGGCGGCAGTTCGGCGCCGCCCAGGCGAAAGTCGCGCAGCGCGTTTTCGACGATCTTCTTGCGCGCCGGGGACAGGGTCGCGAATTCCGGGCTGGCCGCCAGCTGCTTGTACTTGGCATACAGGGCCTCGTTTTGCGACAGCTCGGTCCAGAACTCGGTGACCTTGGGCTGGTTCTCGTTGTAGGTGGCGCGCAGGTCCGGGTTGTCCATCACATGGTTCAGGTGATTGACCATGCCCCAGGCGCGGCCCAGCTTCTCGGTGGCGTCCTCCAGCGGCACGACGAAATGATCCCAGCCGACCGGCCCGGACGGCGCTTCCAGCTGGCTGACCACCTGGCGCGCGCCGGCGATGAGGCTGTCGATGGCCGGCGTCACGTCGGCCGGCTGGAAGAGGTCGAAACGCGGCAGGCCGCTGAAGTCGAGCAGGGAATTCATTCGTCGTCCTTTACTTAATTAGCCGCGTTCGGCCGATTCGATCGTATTCATGAGCAGCATGGTGATCGTCATCGGGCCGACGCCGCCAGGCACCGGAGTAATGTGCGACGCGACTTCCTTCACGCCCGCAAAATCGACGTCGCCGCACAGTTTGCCGTTGTCGTCGCGGTTCATGCCCACGTCGATGACGATGGCGCCCGGCTTGACCATATCAGCGGTCAGCACGTTGCGGCGCCCGACAGCGGCCACCACCACGTCGGCCTGGCGGGTGTACAGGCCCAGGTCCGGCGTCGCACTGTGGCAGATGGTGACGGTGGCGTTGGCTTGCAAGAGCAGCAGGGCCATCGGTTTGCCCACGGTGTTGCTACGGCCGATCACGACGGCGTGCTTGCCGCGCAGGTCGAAGCCGGTGCTCTCGATGAGTTTCATGCAACCGTAGGGCGTGCAGGGGCGGAAGCCCGCCAGCCCGGTCATCAGTTCGCCCGCGGACAGGACGGAGTAGCCATCCACGTCCTTGCTGGTGGCGATGGCCTCGATCACCTTGTGCGGATTGATGTGCTTGGGCAGGGGCATCTGCACCAGGATGCCGTGGATGGCCGGATCCGCGTTCAGGGCCGCGATGCGCTCCAGCAGCGCCGCCTCGGTCAGGCTGGCGTCGTACTTCTCGAACACGGAGCGGATGCCGACGTCGCCGCACGCCTTGACCTTGTTGCGCACATAGACCTGGGAGGCCGGGTCTTCGCCGACCAGGATCACGGCCAGGCCGGGCTGCCTGCCGGCCGCGGTCAGCTTGGCCGCGCGCTCGGCGATTTCGCTGCGCAGTTGTTGGGAGAGTTTGACGCCATCGATCAGTTGAGCGGACATGGTGGATACCGAAAGTTGGTGGGAAGAGGGAGCCGATATTATAGCCGCTTTCGAAATTCCATAATATGAAATGACATATCGTAATTTGAAAAACCGCAAAAACGCTGTTAGAATCCGCACACTAAATTGGGCCTTTTATAGGAGACGCCAGGAAAATGTCCGCTCAACTCGACCAGCTCACGGCAATGGCCGCGAACGACCCAGACTCGCTGGAAACCAAGGAATGGCTGGAGGCGCTGGAAGCCGTCATCGAAAACGAAGGCCCGGAACGCGCCCACTACCTGATGGAGCGCCTGGTGGACCTGGCGCGCCGCCGCGGCGCCCACATCCCGTTCTCCTCGAACACGGCCTACGTCAACACCATCCCGGCCCACCTGGAGGCGCACTGCCCGGGTAACCTGGAATACGAAGAGCGCCTGCGCTCCTGGATGCGCTGGAACGCGATGGCGATGGTGGTCAAGGCCAACCGCGCCGACGGCGACCTGGGCGGCCACATCTCCTCGTTCGCCTCGCTGGCCAACATGCTGGGGATCGGCTTCAACCACTTCTGGCGCGCCCCGACCGCCGACTTCGGCGGCGACCTGCTGTACATCCAGGGCCACTCCTCGCCCGGCATCTACGCCCGCGCCTACCTCGAAGGCCGCCTGTCGGAAGAGCAGCTCCTGAACTTCCGCCGCGAGGTGGACGGCAAGGGCCTGTCCTCCTACCCGCACCCGAAGCTGATGCCGAACTTCTGGCAGTTCCCGACCGTGTCGATGGGCCTGGGCCCGCTGATGGCGATCTACCAGGCGCGCTTCCTCAAGTACCTGCACGCCCGTAACATCGCCGACACCGCCGGCCGCAAGGTCTGGGTGTTCTGCGGCGACGGCGAGATGGACGAGCCGGAATCGATGGGCGCGATCGGCATGGCCGCGCGCGAGCGCCTGGACAACCTGGTCATGATCATCAACTGCAACCTGCAGCGCCTGGACGGCCCGGTGCGCGGCAACGGCAAGATCATCCAGGAGATGGAAGCGGACTTCCGCGGCGCCGGCTGGAACGTCATCAAGGTCATCTGGGGCCCGGGCTGGGACGCCCTGCTGGCCAAGGACAAGGAAGGCATCCTGCAGCGCGTGATGATGGAAACCGTCGACGGCGAGTACCAGAACTACAAGGCCAAGGACGGCGCCTACGTGCGCAAGCACTTCTTCGGCAAGCACCCCAAGCTGCTGGAGATGGTGGCCAACATGACCGACGACGACATCTGGCGCCTGACCCGCGGCGGCCACGACCCGCACAAGATCTACGCCGCCTTCAAGCTGGCGCAGGAGCACACCGGCCAGCCGACCGTGCTGCTGGTGAAGACGATCAAGGGCTTCGGCATGGGCAAGTCCGGCGAGGCGCGCAACACCGCGCACCAGACCAAGAAGCTGGACGACGAGGCGATCCGCGAAATGCGCGACCGCTTCGCCATCCCGATTCCCGACGACCAGCTGAAGGACATCCCGTTCTATAAGCCCGCCGACGACGCGCCCGAGATGCAGTACCTGCACGAGCGCCGCCGCGCCCTCGGCGGCTACCTGCCGCAGCGCCGCCCGCAGGCGTCCGAGTCGCTGGCCGTGCCGGCCCTGTCGGCCTTCCAGAACGTGCTGGACGCGACCGCGGAAGGGCGCGAGATTTCGACCACCCAGTCGTTCGTGCGCATCATCTCCACGCTGCTGCGCGACCAGGTGCTGGGCCAGCGCGTGGTGCCGATCCTGGTCGACGAATCGCGTACCTTCGGCATGGAAGGCCTGTTCCGCCAGATCGGCATCTTCTCGCAGCAGGGCCAGTTGTACGAGCCGGTCGACAAGGACCAGGTGATGTACTACCGCGAAGACAAGGCCGGCCAGATCCTCCAGGAAGGCATCAACGAAGCGGGCGGCATGAGCTCGTGGATCGCCGCGGCGACGTCGTACTCGACGAACAACCGCATCATGATCCCGTTCTACATCTATTACTCGATGTTCGGCCTGCAGCGCGTGGGCGACCTGGCCTGGGCGGCCGGCGACATGCGCGCCCGCGGCTTCCTGCTGGGCGGCACGGCCGGCCGCACCACGCTCAACGGCGAAGGCCTGCAGCACGAGGACGGCCACTCGCACATCATGGCCGCGACCATCCCGAACTGCCTGCCGTACGACCCGACCTTCGCGCACGAAGTGGCGGTGATCATCCAGGACGGCCTGCGCCGCATGGTGCAGGAGCAGGAGGACGTGTTCTACTACATCACCCTGATGAACGAGAACTACGCCCAGCCGGGCCTCAAGCCGGGCTCCGAGGACGGCATCCTCAAGGGCATGTACCTGCTCCAGGAAGGCGCCAAGAACACCAAGCACCGCGTGCAGCTGCTCGGTTCCGGCACCATCCTGCGCGAGTCGATCGAAGCGGCCAAGCTGCTGCAGGAAGACTGGGGCATCGGCGCCGACGTGTGGTCCTGCCCGTCGTACACCCTGCTGGCCCGCGACGGCCAGGATTGCGAGCGCTGGAACATGGTCAACGCCGACAAGCCGGCCCGCATCCCCTACGTCACGTCGCTGCTCGAGCCGACCAGCGGCCCGGTCGTTTCGACCACCGACTACATGCACCTGTTCTCCGAGCAGATCCGCGCCTACATGCCGAAAGGCCGCACCTACAAGGTGCTGGGCACGGACGGCTTCGGCCGCTCGGATTCGCGCGTCAAGCTGCGCGAGTTCTTCGAGGTGAACCGCTACTACATCACCGTGGCCGCGCTCAAGGCGCTGTCCGAGGACGGCGTGCTGTCCGCGTCGGTGGTGACCCAGGCGGTGCAGAAGTACGGCATCGATCCGAACAAGCCGAACCCGGTGACCCAGTAACCACGGCGCAGACACGGAGTGAAGAATATGAGCATGGTAGAAGTCAAAGTACCGGACATCGGCGATTTCAAGGAAGTCGAAGTCATTGAAGTGATGGTCAAGCCGGGCGACACCATCAAGGTCGACCAGTCCCTGATCACGGTGGAGTCGGACAAGGCGAGCATGGAGATTCCGTCCTCGCACGCCGGCGTCGTCAAGGAATTGAAGGTCAAGGTCGGCGACAAGGTCAAGGAAGGCACGCTGGTGCTGTTGCTGGAAGAAGGCGCGGGCGCTGCCGCCGCGCCGGCGGCCGCCGCACCCGCACCGGCCGCCGCCGCTCCGGCGCCCGCCGCCGCGGCTGCGGCCCCGGCCGCCCCGGCTCCGGCGCCTGCGGCCGCGGCGCCCGCCGTCTCCGGCTCGGTCGCCACCGGCAAGCTGGCGCACGCCTCGCCCTCGATCCGCCGCTTCGCGCGTGAGCTCGGCGTGGACCTGGGCAAGGTGCCGGGCACCGGTCCCAAGGGCCGCATCACGCAGGAAGACGTGCAGAACTTCGTCAAGGGCGTCATGTCCGGCGCGGCCGCCGCCCCGGGCGCCGCGCAAGGCGTGGCCGGCGGCACCGGCCTGTCGCTGCTGCCGTGGCCTTCCCTGGACTTCTCCAAGTTCGGCCCGACCGAGCTGCTGCCACTGTCGCGCATCAAGAAGATCAGTGGCCCGAACCTGCACCGCAACTGGGTGATGATCCCGCACGTGACGCAGTTCGACGAGTCCGACGTGACCGACCTCGAACAGTTCCGCGTCGAGTCCAACGCCGCCTACGCCAAGGCCAAGTCGCCGGTCAAGCTGACCATGCTGGCCTTCGTGATCAAGGCCTCCGTCGCCGCGCTGAAGAAGTACCCGGTGTTCAACTCGTCGCTGGACGAGAAGGGCGAGAACCTGATCCTCAAGCAGTTCTACAACGTCGGCTTCGCGGCCGACACGCCGAACGGCCTGGTGGTCCCGGTGATCAAGAACGCGGACCAGAAATCGGTCTCGCAGATCGCCACCGAGATGGGCGAGCTGTCCGCCCAGGCGCGCGAAGGCAAGCTCAAACCCACCGACATGCAGGGCGCGACCTTCACCATCTCGTCCCTGGGCGGCATTGGCGGCACCGCGTTCACGCCGATCATCAATGCGCCGGAAGTGGCCATCCTCGGCCTGTCCAAGTCCAGCATGAAGCCGGTCTGGGACGGCGCCGCCTTCCAGCCGCGCCTGATGCTGCCGCTGTCGCTGTCGTACGACCACCGCGTGATCGACGGCGCCATGGCAGCGCGCTTCACCGCCTACCTGGCCGACGTGCTGGCCGACCTGCGCAAGTCGCTGCTCTGAAAGGGATGAACCATGAGCGTTGAAGTCAAAGTCCCCAACATCGGCGATTTCAAGGAAGTCGAAATCATCGAGCTGATGGTCAAGCCGGGCGACACCATCAAGGTGGACCAGTCCCTGGTGACGGTCGAATCGGACAAGGCCAGCATGGAGATCCCGTCCACGCATGCCGGCGTGGTCAAGGAATTGAAGGTCAAGGTCGGCGACAAGGTGAGCGAAGGCTCGCTGCTGCTGACGATCGACGAAGCCGGCGCGGCCGCCGGCGCGGCGCCTGCCGCCGCACCGGCTCCCGCCGCGGCGGCACCGGCTCCGGCCGCAGCCACAGCGCCTGCGGCCGCTGCCGCCCCGATCCAGGCGCCGGCCGGCAGCTCGTACGCCGGCAAGGTCGACCTCGAGTGCGACATGATGGTGCTCGGCGCCGGCCCCGGCGGCTACTCGGCCGCTTTCCGCTCCGCGGACCTCGGCATGAACACGGTGCTGATCGAGAAGTATGCGGCGCTCGGCGGCGTGTGCCTGAACGTGGGCTGCATCCCGTCCAAGGCGCTGCTGCACGTGGCCGCCGTGATCGACGAGACCCAGGCCATGGGTTCGCACGGCGTCAAGTTCGCCAAGCCCGAAGTGAACATCGACGAGCTGCGCGCCTACAAGGACAAGGTCATCACCAAGATGACGGGCGGCCTGGCCGGCATGGCCAAGGCGCGCAAGGTCAAGGTGGTGCAGGGCGTCGGCCAGTTCGTCAGCCCCAACCACATCGAAGTGACGGCCGCCGACGGCGCCAAGCAGGTGGTGCAGTTCAAGCAGGCCATCATCGCCGCCGGTTCGTCGGTGGTGAAGCTGCCCTTCGTGCCGGAAGATCCGCGCATCGTCGATTCGACCGGCGCGCTGGAACTGCGCCAGATCCCCAAGCGCATGCTGGTGGTCGGCGGCGGCATCATCGGCCTCGAGATGGCGACCGTGTATTCCACGCTCGGCGCGCGCATCGACGTGGTCGAGATGATGGACGGCCTGATGCAGGGCGCGGACCGCGACATGGTGCGCGTCTGGCAGAAGCACAACGAGCACCGCTTCGACCGCATCATGACCAAGACCAAGACCGTCGGCGTGGAAGCGCTGGCCGAAGGCATCAAGGTCACGTTCGAGGCGGCGGAGGCCGGCGCGGCCGCGCCGGAGCCGCAGCTGTACGACCTGGTGCTGGTGGCCGTCGGCCGCAGCCCGAACGGCAAGAAGATCGCTGCCGACAAGGCCGGCGTGGCCGTGACCGACCGCGGTTTCATCCCGGTGGACGGCCAGATGCGCACCAACGTGCCGCACATCTTCGCCATCGGCGACGTGGTGGGCCAGCCGATGCTGGCGCACAAGGCGGTGCATGAAGCCCACGTGGCGGCCGAAGCGGCGCACGGCGAGAAGGCCTACTTCGACGCCAAGGTGATTCCGTCGGTGGCCTACACCGATCCGGAAGTGGCCTGGGTGGGCGTGACCGAGGACGAGGCCAAGGCCAAGGGCATCAAGTACGAGAAGGGCCACTTCCCGTGGGGCGCTTCCGGCCGTGCCGTGGCCAACGCGCGCGACGAAGGCTTCACCAAGCTGATCTTCGACGCCGAGACGCACCGCATCATCGGCGGCGGCATCGTCGGCACGCATGCCGGCGACATGATCGGCGAAGTCGCGCTGGCGATCGAGATGGGCGCGGACGGCGTCGATATCGGCAAGACGATCCACCCGCACCCGACCCTGGGCGAGTCGATCGGCATGGCGGCCGAGGCCTACGAAGGCGTCTGCACCGACCTGCCGCCTCCGCGCAAGCGCTAAGCATCGTCATCCCCGCGCAAGCGGGGATGACCGGGATTTGAAGCTTGTGGTAAGGTTCCGGCCATGAAAATTGCCACCTTCAACATCAACGGGATGAACGCCCGCCTTCCGGCCCTGCTGCAGTGGCTCGAAGAGACCCAGCCCGACGTCGCCTGCCTGCAGGAACTCAAGACGCCGCACGACAAATTCCCCGAAATGGACATCCGCGCCGCCGGCTACGGCATGGTCTGGCACGGCCAGAAAAGCTGGAACGGCGTGGCCATCCTCGCCAAGGGCCAGGACCCGAAGGAGATCGGCCGCGGCCTGCCCGGCGACCCGGAGGACGAGCAAAGCCGCTTCATCGAGGCGGAAGTGAACGGCATCCACATCGCCTGCCTGTACCTCCCCAACGGCAATCCGGCGCCCGGCCCCAAGTTCGACTACAAGCTGCGCTGGTTCGAGCGCCTCATCATCCACGCGCAAGGCTTGATCAACAGCGGCAAGAAAGTCGTCCTGTGCGGCGACTACAACGTCATGCCGACCGACCTGGACGTGTACAAGCCCGAGCGCTGGGTCAACGACGCCCTGTTCCGCCCCGAGTCGCGCGAAGCCTTCCACCGCCTGATGGCGCAGGGCTGGACCGACGCCGTGCGCACCATGCACCCGGACGAGACGATCTACACCTATTGGGACTACTTCCGCAACGCCTTCGGCCGCGACGCCGGCATCCGCATCGACCACCTGCTCCTGAGCCCCGCCCTGGCGCCGGCCCTGAAGGCGGCCTGGGTCGACCGCGCGGTGCGCGCGCGCGAAAAGCCGAGCGACCACGCGCCGACCTGGATCGAGCTCGATGTCCCATCCGCTGGATAATATTTTCTGGAACACGCTGACCGGCCCGCACGCCTGCTACGCCGCGGGCAGCGGCAGCGTGCGGCGCTATGCGCAGGGCTTCTCGCCCATCCTCGGCTTCGAGGACTTGCAGCGGCCGGACTTCGCGGAGCTGGAGCGCATCTGCGCGCCCGGCGAGCATTTCTACTGCGAGACCTGGAGCGGGGAGCCACCGCCCGGCTGGATGATCGAGGCCGAGGCGACCATGTTCCGCATGGTCTGGGACGGCGCGCCGTCCATGCCGACCGACGCCCAGGACGCGGTACCCCTCACGGCCGAGCACGCGCGGCGCGCCGTGGACCTGGCCCTGCTCACCAAGCCCGGCCCGTTCGGCCTGCGCACCATCGAGCTGGGCGACTACTACGGCTACTTCGACGGCGAGCGCCTGATGGCCATGGCCGGCGAGCGCACCTTCGTGGCTGGCTACCGGGAGGTCAGCGGGGTATGCACGCATCCGGATGACCAGGGCCGCGGCTACGCCGGCAAACTCATGCGCCGGCTGGTATCCCAGCAGCTGGCGCGCGGCGAGCTGCCCTTCCTGCACGTGATGAGCCACAACCGCGTGGCGCACGAGCTCTACCTGCGCATGGGCTTCCGGGATTATTCGGAACCGCTGGTCCGCGTTCTGGCGCGCGTTTGACGTTCGTCGTGGCGGGCGCGCGCCGCGACGGGGTAGGGTGGGGCTTCCATGCGCCTGTCCACCCTGATCATCATGAGCACCTCCGCCCTCTACCTGGCCTCCCAGGCGGCCGAACCGATCCGCCTGCCGCCGCCCGACACCCACGGCGGCATGCCGCTGATGCAGGCGCTCAGCGAGCGCCATTCCGCGCGCGAATTCGCCGCGCGCGCGCTGCCGCGGCCGTTGCTGTCCAACCTGCTGTGGGCGGCCTACGGCATCAACCGTCCCAAGGACGGCGGCCGCACGGCCCCGTCCGCGCACGATGTGCAGGAGATGGAGGTGTATGTGGTGCTGCCCGAGGCGGTCTACCGCTATGACGGCGGCGCGCACGCGCTGGTGTTCGTGCACGGTGGGGATTGGCGCGCGCTGACCGGGCGCCAGGACTTCGCCGCCCTCGCTCCCCTCAACCTGGTGTACGTGGCCGATTACGTCCGCTTCGCGCGCGACCCCGAGCCCGACAAGCAGTTCTACGCCGCGGCGGACGCCGGGCACATCAGCGAGAACGTCTACCTGTTCTGCGCCTCGGAGCGGCTGGCCTGCGTGACGCGCGCCTACATCGACCGCCCGGCCCTGGCCAAGGCGTTGGGCCTGCGCCCGACCCAGCATATCGTGCTGGCCCAGTCGGTCGGCTATCCGGTTCGCTAGCTCATCCCCATGCGCAAGCCTTCGATGGTGTGCGCCTGGAAGATGGGTTCGAGCTCGCGCACCACGCGCCCGCCCAGGTGCCCGCGCACATAGGCGGGCTGGCTGTCGTGCCAGGCCTGCGTGACCTGCAGGTCGTGCTTGTCCCCGTTGCGCCCGTCCGGCGCGTCCACGCCCAGCACGAACACGGGGCGCGACTTCTGCGACTGGTTGGCCGTGCCGCGGTGCACCGTCAGCGCCGAGCGCGCGGAAATGTCGCCCATGCGCGCCAGCTTGCGCTGGGCGCGCGCCTCGTAGCGGGCGTGCAGGTCCGGCGGCGGGAACATCGGGTCGCCTTCCCATACGTCCCACTGCGTGCCGGGCGCGATCTCGAACGGGCCCATGTCCTCGGTGACGTCCACGGTGGTGATGTTGAAGGCGAGCGAATTGAGGCGGCGCCCGATCACGGTCTCGGGCGGGGAGAAGAAGTCGCGGTGCCAGGGCTGCTTCATGGCGCCCGGTCCCGGCACGTCGAAGCCGACTTCGACGATCTTGTAGTCCGGCCCCAGCACGGCCTCGCACACGGCCGTCACCCAGGGATGGGTGACGATGTCGGTAAAGCCGCGCAGACGCTCGGGATGGATCTCCACGTAGTAGCGGTTCGGCCCCCGTTCGAGCGCGCCGCCGGGCTGGCGCCGCGCCTCGGCGAACAGGCGCGCGATGTCTTCGCCCAACTGTTCGACCCATGCGCGCGGGAACGCTTCCCGGCAGGCGATGAATCCGTCGCCGTAGATGCCGCCCATGATGCGGGCGACGTCGAACTCTTCCGTCGTATCCATGCGCCCATTGTAGGCGCGTGCGCCGATCGGGCGCGTCCGCTTGCCGTGGCCAAATCCCGGCCGAGCCGGTACAGTCACGTTTGGTCCACCAGTAAAGAGAGCGCACGTGTCCCCGACACCAATCGAGTTGATCGCGGCAATGCTGTTTGCCGCCGCCATTATCCATACCTTCGCCACGCCGTATTTCGAACGCCTGGCGCATGCGCGTCCGGCCCATGCCGGCCTGTGGAGCCTGCTGGGCGAAGTGGAAGCCGTTTTCGGCTTCTGGGCCTTGATCCTGTTCCTGGCGATGCTGGCGATGGCCGGGACCGCCGACGCGGTGCGTTACCTCGACACACGCGACTTCACGGAACCGTTGTTCGTGTTCGCGATCATGGTCATCGCGGCGTCGCGTCCGGTGCTGCACGCCGCCGCGGCCTTGTTGCGCGGCGCGGCGCGCAGCTTGCCGTTCACAGGTGGCGCACCATACTACGTGTGTGTGCTGGCGCTGGTGCCGTTGCTCGGCTCGTTCATCACCGAGCCGGCGGCGATGACGCTGGCAGCGCTCATCCTGTCAGACCGGGTGTTCGCCCATCCGGTTTCGACCCGCTTCAAGTATGCCACGCTGGGCACGCTGTTCGTTAACGTGTCCATCGGCGGCACCCTGACGTCGTTCGCCGCTCCGCCCGTGTTGATGGTGGCCGGAACCTGGGGCTGGGATACTGGTTTCATGATGAACGCCTTCGGCTGGAAGGCGGCGCTCGCGGTAATGGTTAACGCCCTCGCTGCGGCTTTCCTGTTCCGGCGCGAGCTGGCGGCCCTGCCGGCCGAGCCGCCCGCCGATCCGGGCCTCCGGGTGCCGCTGGCGCTGACGGCGGCGCACCTGGCTTTCCTGGGCGGGGTGGTGGCGGCCGCGCATCATCCGCCTATCTTTGTTGGCTTGCTCTTGTTGTTTCTCGGCGTGGCCCACGCCTACGAGCGTCACCAGGACCGCCTGATCCTGCGCGAGGCGATGCTGGTGGCCTTCTTCCTGGCCGGATTGGTGGTGCTGGGCGGCCAGCAGAAGTGGTGGCTGGAGCCTGTGTTGACCAGCATGAGCGAAGAGGCGGTTTTCTTTGGCGCCACGCTACTGACCGCCTTCACCGACAACGCGGCGCTCACCTATCTCGGCTCGCAGGTAGAGGGCTTGTCCGAGGGCTTCAAGTATGCGCTGGTGGCGGGCGCCGCGGCGGGCGGCGGCCTGACCGTGATCGCCAATGCGCCCAACCCGGCCGGCCTCGCAATCCTGCGCGGCCATTTCGACGATGGCGCGGTCAGTCCGCTGGGGCTCCTGCTGGCCGCGCTGCCGCCGACCCTGGTGGCGGCCCTGGCGTTCCTCTTGCTTTAAGCGGCCGGCGCCGGGACGATCCACTGCTTGACGAGGGGGCCCATGGAACCGCCCTGAATCAGGATGGAGAACACCACCACGACATAGGTGAGCGTGACGACGATGTCGCGGCCAGAAGAAGCGGGCAGGGACAAGGCCAGCGCCACCGAAATGCCGCCGCGCAGCCCGCCCCAGGTCAGGACCTGCCAGGAGCCGTGCGGCAGCCCGGCGTGGCGGCGCCACAAGAGGATCGGCAGGCCGACCGACGCGAAGCGCGCGCCCAGGGTCACCAGCAGGGCCACCACGGCGGCGGCGGCCAGGGTCCAGCTGAGCGGGACCAGCAGGATCTCCATGCCGATCAGCATGAACAGCACGGCGTTGAAGATCGCGTCGAGCAATTCCCAGAACGAGTCCACGTGCCGCCGCGTCTGGTCCGACATTGCCTCAGCGCGGCCGTGGTTGCCGACGATCAGGCCGGCCGCCACCATGGCCAGCGGGCCGGACACGTGCAGGTGGTTGGCCAGGGTGTAGCCGCCGACCACGGCGGCCAGGGTGATCAGCACTTCCTCCTGGTAACTGTCAATCGAGCGCAGCATGAGATAGGTTGCGTAGCCGAGCGCGACACCGAAAGCGAGGCCCCCGCCGCCCTCGCGCAACAACAGTAGGCCGGCCTGGCCGAGGGGCGGTGGCTCGGGGTGGCCGACCATGCTGGCCATGAGGGCGAACAGGACCACGCCCACGCCATCGTTGAAGAGGGACTCGCCGGCGATGACGATTTCCAGGTTGGCGGGTGCCTTGGCGCTCTTCAGGATCCCCATCACGGCAATCGGATCGGTCGGGGATATCAGGGCGCCGAACACGAGACAATAGGCCAGGGGCAGCGTCAGCCCGGCCAGCGCCAGCGCCCACCACAGCACGAAGCCGATCAGCAAGGTGGAGGCGAGGGTGCCGGCCATGGCGAGCGCCGCGATCGCGCGGCGATGGGCGCGCAGCTCGCTCAGGTCCACGTGCAAGGCGCCGGCAAACAGCAGGATCGAGAGCATGCCCTGCATCAGGACGCCGGTGAAGTCGATCGCGCCGACCAGCGCGCGCACCTGATCGTGCAAGGCGCTAAAGCCGAGCGTGTCCAGGCCGAACAGGGCGAGCGACAGCAGCATGGCGATGCCCATCACGCCCACGGTCGGCGGCAAACCGACGAAGCGGTGATTCAGGTAGGCCATGAAGGCGGTCAAGGTGAGGCAGATGGCGGTGATTTCCAGCATGGCTAGAATGATAACCGATAGAGCAACAAAAACCGGGCGCGAGGCCCGGTCTGGATGGTGGTGGCGTGGAACAGGTCCGGCTCAGCTGTAGCTGGTGAACTGCTTGGGAATTTCGATGTTGCCGCTCTTGGCCGCGTCGGCGTAGTTGCGCATTTCCGCGATGACGGCCTCGAGTTGTTCCGTGCCCGGATTCTGCAGGAAGCCCTTCATGCGCTCGTTCAGGATGGCCTGCTGGTCGTACCAGGCGTAGCGGGTTGTTTTGCTCATTTTATCCTCCCCATGAAAGATCACAGGATGCCTCAGGCCAAGGCCGGGCTCGGTGCGTTGACGCACACAGGACCCGGCCATCGGCTTACTTGAGCGCGCCGCGCAGGAACAGGTCCAGGCGGCGCTGCAGGGCCTGCTGCTGGTCGTCGTCGAACACCGGGGGCGGGGAGTCGAACAGGAAGTGGTGGATGGCGTCGCCGATCACGCAGTTGATCAGGAGGCCGGGGAGCTGCTCCAGGTCGGCCGCCGGATGCAGCTGGGCGCGCACGTCCGGCCGGGCGAAGTAGCGGCGCAGCATCTCGCGGGTCAGGCAGGGGCCGGCGTTGAAGAAGGCCTCGGCCAGGTCCGGGCTGGACTTGGCTTCCGCGATCACCACCCGCTGCAGCTGGCGCGCCTCGGGCGCGGTGACCAGCTTCCAGAAGCGCTGGGCGAAGTCGGCCAGCACCTCGGGCACGGGGCGCTGGTCGCGCTCCATTTCCGTCTCGTCCGAAAAGAAGCGCTCGCGGTTGTGCAGCATGACGGCGTGCAGCAGCCCGGCCTTGCCGCCGAACTTGACGTAGATGGTGCGTACCGCCACGTGGGCCTCGCGGGCGACCATCTCCAGGCTGACCTTGGCGTAGCCCTTCTCGAGGATCAGGCGGCCGGCCGTATGGAGCAGGTTGTGCATGCGCGCCTCGACGTCGCAGGCGCGCGGCCGCCCGGCCTGGCGTGTCACAAGCGCGCAGGCCGTTTCGTCTACTTCCTGCAAGTTATTGATTTCAAGGCGGTTATCCATATGCACAGTGTAGGCTTTCGCGAAATGAAATGCAAGCGTTTCATTTCTTGACTTTACTGACCTGATGGTCAATAATGCCTGCACCCCCATCGTAGAATCGGAGTCCCAGCCATGCAAAGCGCCCAACAACAATCCGAAGCCGCGCCACTGACCGCGGTTGCCCCGGCCGCCAAGACCCCGCCCAACCGGCGCGTCCAGATCATCGTCGGCCTCATCGCCCTGGCCGCCCTCACCGTCGGCGGCCGCATGTTCTACCGCAGCTACAACTACGTCGATACCGAAAATGCCTATGTGACCGGGCACGTGCACCCGGTCTCGGCCCGCGTGGCCGGCGTGGTCACCCGCGTGCTGGTGGAGGACAACCAGCTGGTCAAGGCCGGCGACCCGATCGCCGAACTCGATACCGCCGACCAGCAGGTGCGCGTCGAGCAGATCGAAGCGCAGATCGTGAGCGTGCAGCAGCAGGTGCGCCAGGCCGAGGCCACCATCGCCCAGGCCCACGCCGCCGCCAGCGCCGCCCAGGCCCAGGTGGCCCAGGCCCAGGCTCAGCTGGTGCGCGCCGGCCAGGACGCCGAGCGTTACGGCCAGCTGTATAACAGCCAGATGAAGGCGGTCTCCAAGGCCGAACTGGACGCGGCCACCGCGGCCCGCGCCGGCGCCACCGCCGACGTCGCCGCCCGCAAGGACGCCGCCGTCGCCGCGCAGGCCCAGGTCGGCGCCGCCAGCTCGGCGCGCGAAGTGTTGCAAGCCCAGATCAAGGTGCTGCAGGCGCAGCTGAAGGACGCGCGCCAGCAGCTCGGCTACAACCGCATCCTCGCCCCGGTCGCCGGCCGCATCGGCAAGCGCGCCGTGGAAGTGGGCGCGCGCATCCAGCCGGGCCAGCAGCTGGCCGCCGTGGTGGAGGACAACGTGTGGGTGACCGCCAACTTCAAGGAAACCCAGCTCGCCAACCTCAAGCCGGGCCAGGAAGTGGAGATCACGATCGACGCCCTGCCGGGCCGCACCCTGACCGGCCGCCTGGACAGCTTCGCGCCGGCCTCCGGCGCCCAGTTCGCGCTGCTGCCGACCGATAACGCGACCGGCAACTTCACCAAGATCGTCCAGCGCGTGCCGGTCAAGATCACCCTGCGCCCGGAAGACATCAAGGCACTCTCCGGGCGCCTGGTGCCCGGCATGTCGGCCGTGGTCGAAATCGCGGTGCACCAGCCAGTCCGCGGTTAAATCATGAGCTCCACAGTCACCCGGCTGCCCGCCGGCGGCTTGGCGCTTGCTTCCGCGCCGCCGGCCAAGGTCAGCGCCCGCACCTGGATCACGGTGGCGGCGGGGATGCTGGGCGCCTTCATGGCGGTGCTCGACATCCAGATCACCAACGCCTCGCTCAAGGACATCCTCGGGACGCTCTCGGCCACCCAGGAAGAGGGCTCGTGGATCTCCACCGCCTACCTGTGCGCGGAGATCGTCGTGATCCCGATGACGGCGCTGTTCGTGCGCGTGTTCGGCATGCGCTTCTACATGGTGGCCACCACCGCGCTGTTCCTGCTGTTCTCCACGCTGTGCGGCGCGGCCTGGAACCTGCCCAGCATGATCGTGTTCCGCATGATGCAGGGCTTCACCGGCGGCGCGCTCATTCCGATGGCGATGACCCTGGTGATGGTCAAGCTGCCGCCGCACAAGCGCGCGGTCGGCATGGCGATCTTCGGCCTGACGGCGACGCTCGCGCCCTCGATGGGGCCGACCCTGGGCGGCTACCTGTCGGAGCTGTACGGCTGGCCCTCGATCTTCTACATCAACTGGGTGCCGGGCGTGCTGCTCATCGCCGGCATCCTGTGGGGCCTGGACAAGGAACGCATCCGCCTCGGCGAACTGCTGCGCGCGGACTGGATCGGCATCGCCTTCATGGCGCTGGGCCTGGCCAGCCTCACCATCTTCCTGGAAGAGGGCAATTCGAAGGACTGGTTCGAGTCCGATTTCATCCGCACCTTCGCGGCGCTGGCGCTGTTCGGCATTCTCGGCTGGGTCGCCATGAGCCTCACGCGGAACGATCCCTTCGTCAACCTGCGCCTGTACGGGCAGCGCAACTTCCTGGTCGCCACCGCGCTGTCGGCGGTGATCGGCATGGGCTTGTACG
>DASRUW010000418.1:0-18150 GCA_035655255.1 Telluria sp.
AAGGAGAACGAGCCGCGCGCCATTTCGCTCGGCTACGACGTGGACCGCTACAAGCTGCTGGCCTTCGTCCTGTCGGCCGCGCTGGCGGGGCTGGCCGGTTCGACCAAGACCGTGGTCCTGGGTTTCGAGACCCTGACGGACGTGCTGTGGACGATGTCCGGCTCGGTGATCCTGATGACGCTGGTGGGCGGGATGGGGACGCTGGTGGGTCCCATCATCGGCGCCATGCTGATCATCGCGCTGGAGAACAAGCTGGGCGATGTCGGCACGGCCCTCTACAACCGCACCCAGGTCGAATGGTTCAATACCCTGGGTGAGTCCGTGACCATGGTGACGGGCCTGATCTTCATAGCTTGCGTGCTGCTGTTCCGCCGAGGCATCGTAGGCGAGCTTAAAGCGGCCCTGGAGCGACGAACGCGGCGCACTTGACCCCAACCCTCACCTGGGCCGTTTGACGCCCTGGTGGCCGTTCTGAGCGTCATCGATTCCCGCGCAGGCGGGAATCGATGACCGCTCGCGCTCCTATCAACTCTCAACTCACAGCGCCGCGGCGTAGATGGCGTAGGCATCGTCCCGGCTCAGCTCGCGGGGATTGTTCCCAAGTAAGCGGGTCTGGAGCATGGCGTCGTCCGCCAGGCGGTCCAGGTCGTCCAGGCCGATGCCGACTTGCTGCAGGGTCGTTTCGATTCCGGTGGACTTGGCGATCTGCTGCATTGCAACAATCAACGCTTCCGCGCGCGCCTCTTCCGAACCTTCCGCCGCCGGCACGACACAGCCGGCCAGCTCGGCGTACAGCCCGGCCGCCGTCGGCAGGTTGAAGTGCAGGACGTGGGGCAGGCCCAGCGAATTCGACAGTCCGTGCGGGACATGGAAGATTCCGCCGATGGGATAGGCCAGCGCATGCACCGCCGCCACCGGCGCGTTGGCGAAGGCCTGTCCGGCCAGGCAGGCGCCGAGCAGCATGGCCTGGCGCGCGTCGAGGTCATCCCCGTGTTCGCAGGCGGTGATGATATTGCGCGAGAGGAGCTGCAAAGCCTGGCGCGCCAGCCCGTCCGAGACCGGGTTCTTCTTGTGGCGGCTGGTGTAGGCTTCGATGGCATGGACCATGGCGTCGATGCCGGTTGCGGCCGTGACCGGGGCCGGCAGGCCGAGGGTCAGCTCGGCATCGAGGATGGCCATGTCCGCGTAGAGCTGGGGTGCGACCACGCCCATCTTGGTCGTCTCGCCGGTGGTGACGATGGCGATGTTGGTGACCTCGGAACCCGTTCCGGCCGTGGTCGGGATCTGGACCAATGGCAGCCGCTCGCCCTTCACGTTGCCGATGCCGTACATGCTGGACAGGGATTGTTCGTGCCCCGCCAGCACGGCGATCAGCTTGGCCACGTCCATCGAACTGCCGCCGCCGAAGCCGATCACCAGGTCCACGCCCTGGTCGCCGGCGTAGGCCGCCGCGGCGCGCACCACCGCCTCGGGCGGATCGGCCACCACCTCGGCAAAGATTTCGGAATGGATGCCGTTGGCCGCCAGGCTGGCGCGCGGCGCCTCGATCAGGCCGGTACGCAGGAAGCCCGGGTCGGTCACGATCAGGGCACGCCGCACGGCCGGGAAGCGTTCGGCGATCAGCTTACCGAGGTGCTGGACGGCGCCAGTCTGGGACAGTAGGTGGGGGACCGTGCTGAAGCTGAAGGAGGGCAGGCGGGTCATCGTTCAGGTCGCGTTAGTCGGATGGCAAAAGCTTACACCAGTCAGCGACGGCTGAGGATGTTTCGTACAATATCGGATTCCTCCTCTTTTCCAAGCGCATGCCTGATTTCCTGTTGCTGGGTTGCGCGGCCTTCCTCGCCGGCCTGGTCGACGCCGTCGTGGGCGGCGGCGGCCTGATCCAGCTCCCCGTCCTGTTTTCCTTCCTGCCGCGCGAATTGCCGGCCACCCTCCTCGGTACCAGCAAGCTGGCCGGCGTGTTCGGCACCAGTGCCGCTGCCGTCAACTATGCGCGCCGCACCCGGGTGGCGTGGAGCGCCGCCGCGCCCGCCGCGGTGGCCGCCTTCTGCCTGTCCTTCGTCGGCGCCTACACCGTGACCCGGGTGCCGGCCGACTTTGTCCGTGGGCTGCTGCCGCTGGTCCTGCTGGCGGTGGCGGTGTACACCTTCAAGAAGAAGGACTTCGGCAGCATCCACGCGCCGGTGCACAGCGGGGCGATGGAGCGCTACCTGGCGCTGGGCATGGGCGCGTGCATCGGCTTTTATGACGGCTTGTTCGGCCCGGGTACCGGCAGCTTCCTGATCTTCCTGTTCGTGCGCTTTTTCGGCTTCGACTTCCTGGCGGCCTCGGCTGCGGCCAAGGTGGTCAATGTCGCTTGCAATATTTCGGCCCTGATGTGGTTCGGATACAGCGGCCACCTGCTGTGGCAGCTTGGCCTGCTGATGGCCGGGTGCCAGATCGCCGGTTCCCTGGTCGGCACCCGGCTCGCGCTGCGCCACGGCAGCACCTTCGTCCGCAAGTTGTTCCTCGCCGTGGTCGGCGCCCTGATCGTCAAGACGGCCTACGACGCCTTCCTCAAGGGACGCTTCTGACTGTTCCACGTGAAACAATGCCGAGCCGCCGCTCGAATGTTTCACGTGAAACAGTCCGCGAAAGTCTCTATAATCTCGCCTTACCCTCCAGCTTTACCTCATCGACCATGCTTTATCCAACCGAATTCGACGTGATCGTCGTCGGTGGCGGCCATGCCGGCACCGAGGCAGCGCTTGCGTCCGCGCGTATGGGTCAGAAGACCCTGCTGCTTACCCACAACATCGAAACCCTGGGCGCGATGTCCTGCAACCCGTCCATCGGCGGGATCGGCAAGGGCCACCTGGTCAAGGAGGTCGATGCGATGGGTGGGGCGATGGCCATTGCCACCGATGAGGCAGGCATCCAGTTCCGCATCCTGAACTCGTCCAAGGGGCCCGCCGTGCGCGCCACCCGGGCCCAGGCCGACCGCATGCTGTACAAGCAGGCCATCCGCTCGCGCCTGGAAAACCAGCCCAACCTGTGGCTGTTCCAGCAGGCCGTCGACGACCTGATGGTGGAGGGCGACCGCGTGGTCGGCGCCGTGACCCAGGTCGGCCTGCGCTTCCGCAGCCGCGCCGTGGTGCTGACGGCCGGCACTTTCCTGGACGGGAAGATCCACGTCGGCCTCCAGAACTACTCCGCCGGCCGGGCCGGGGACCCGCCCGCCGTGTCCCTGTCGGCCCGCCTGAAGGAGCTGAAGCTGCCCCAGGGCCGGCTCAAGACGGGCACGCCGCCGCGCATCGATGGCCGCTCGATCGACTTCTCTCAGATGACGGAGCAGCCCGGCGACCTGGATCCGATCCCCGTGTTCTCGGTGATGGGCAACGTGGCCATGCACCCGCGCCAGCTGCCGTGCTGGGTGACGCACACCAACGAGCGCACCCACGACATCATCCGCGCCGGCCTGGATCGCAGCCCAATGTACACGGGCGTGATCGAAGGGGTGGGGCCGCGCTATTGCCCGTCCATCGAAGACAAGATCCACCGCTTCGCGGCCAAGGAATCGCACCAGATCTTCCTCGAGCCGGAAGGGCTGACCACCAACGAGTTCTACCCGAACGGCATCTCCACCAGCCTGCCGTTCGACGTGCAGCTGGACCTGGTGCGCTCGATGAAAGGCATGGAAAACGCCTACATCCTGCGCCCGGGCTATGCCATCGAGTACGACTACTTCGATCCGCGCGGCCTGAAAGCCTCGCTGGAAACCCGCGCCATCGGCGGCCTGTTCTTCGCTGGCCAGATCAACGGCACCACCGGCTACGAGGAAGCGGCCGCGCAGGGAATGCTGGCGGGTATCAACGCCGCCTTGCAGACGCAGGGCCGGGACGCGTGGGTACCGGGCCGGTCCGAAGCCTACCTGGGCGTACTGGTCGACGACCTCACCACCCAGGGCGTGATGGAGCCGTACCGCATGTTCACCAGCCGCGCCGAGTACCGCCTGAGCCTGCGCGAAGACAATGCCGACATGCGCCTGACCGAGATCGGCCGCAAGCTGGGCGTGGTGGGGGACGCCCAGTGGGCCGCCTTCGAGGCCAAGCGCGAGGCGGTCGCCCGCGAACTGGAGCGGCTCAAATCGACCTGGGTCAACCCGCGCATCCTGGCCGCCGCCGAGTCCGAACGCGTGCTGGGCCAGTCCATCGAACGCGAGTACAACCTGGGCGACCTGCTGCGCCGCCCCGGCGTGGAGTACGACGCGCTGATGACCATGACCGGCCCCGAAGGGCAGACCCTGGCCGGCCCGGGCGTGGATGATCCGGCCGTGAAGGAGCAGGTCGTCATCCAGCTCAAATATTCCGGCTACATCGAGCGCCAGGCACGCGAAGTGGAGCGCCACGAGCACTATGAGCAGCTCAAGCTGCCGGAAGGCCTCAACTACCTGGAGATCAAGGCCCTCTCGATCGAAGTGCGCCAGAAGCTCGACAAGCAGCGCCCGGAAACCCTGGGCCAGGCCTCGAGAATTTCCGGCGTCACACCTGCCGCCATCAGTCTTTTGCTGGTACATTTGAAAAAGGCTGGGTACGGCGGTTTCGTCAACCTGAATACCGAGTCGGCGGCCTGATGAAGAACTTCGATCGGGCCAGGCTGGCCGCGGTGCTGGCGGAAGGCTTGCGTGAACTCGGGCTGGACCTGAGCGAGCAGCAGCAGGGCCAGCTGGTCGACTATGTCGGCCTGCTGTTCAAGTGGAACTCGGTGTACAACCTGACCTCGGTGCGCGACCCGCTGCAGATGATGACGCTGCACATCCTCGATTCGCTGGCCGCCGTGCCGGCCTTCGCGGGCGCGAAGCGGGTGCTGGACGTGGGGGCAGGGGGCGGATTGCCGGGCATCGTGCTCGCCATCGCGCGGCCGGACGTGCAGGTCGCCATGGTGGACACGGTGCACAAGAAAACGGCTTTTCTCACCCAGGTGAAAGCCCAGCTGGGCCTGGCCAACGTGAGCGTCCACACGGGCCGGGTCGAGGAGCTGCAGGCGGGGCAATTCGACACCATCACCTCCAGGGCGTTCGCCGACCTGTCCGATTTCGTCAACTGGGCCGGACACCACCTGGAAGAGGGCGGGCAATTCATCGCATTGAAAGGGACGGCCCCGGCGGACGAGCAGCAGCGGGTGCCGAGCGAGTGGGAAGTGAGCGAAGTGAGGCCGATCAAGGTGCCCGGGCTGGATGCGGAGCGCCACCTGGTTTTCATCAAGCGGGCAGGGTAACTATATAAATCGTATAAACGATTTATTTCGTTTATACGATGTGATTCATTTATTTCGTATAAATAGTAAAAACCGTATCAATAATTAGAATCCGATAGCGTCCATGGCTAAAATATTTTGCGTAGCAAACCAGAAGGGCGGAGTAGGCAAGACCACCACCACCGTCAACCTGTCCGCGGGCCTGGCCAAGCTGGGCCAGCGCGTGCTGCTGGTGGACCTGGACCCGCAGGGAAATGCCACCATGGGGGCCGGCATCAACAAGGCGGGGCTGAAGGCGTCGACCTATGAAGTGCTGGTCGGCCACGCCGACGTGGCCACGGCGCGCCAAACCTCCGAAGCCGGCTTCGACGTGCTGCCCGCCAACCGCGAGCTGGCCGGCGCCGAAGTGGAAATGGTGGAGCTGGACAACCGCGAGAAGCGCCTGCGCGAGGCCCTGGCCAAGGTGGACGGCGACTACGACTTCGTGCTGATCGACTGCCCGCCCGCCCTGTCCATGCTCACGCTGAACGGCCTGTGCGCCGCACACGGCGTCATCATCCCGATGCAGTGCGAGTACTACGCCCTGGAAGGCCTGTCGGACCTGGTGAACACCATCAAGAAGGTGCACGCCAATTTGAACCACGACCTGAAGATCATCGGCCTGCTGCGCGTGATGTACGACCCGCGCATGACGCTGTCGCAGCAGGTGTCGGCCCAGCTGGAGCAGCACTTCGGCGACAAGGTCTTCAAGACCATCATTCCGCGCAACGTGCGCCTGGCAGAAGCGCCCTCCTACGGCGTGCCGGGCGTGACCTTCGATCCCACCTCGAAGGGCGCGCAAGCCTATATCGCGTTCGGCGCCGAAATGGTCGACCGCATCAAGTCTATGTAATTCGCAAGAGAGAACACACGCATCATGGCAACCAAAAAACTCAAGGGCCTCGGCCGCGGACTGGAAGCACTGCTGGGCGGCGACGGCGCCGAGATGACGACGAAGGCCGATCCGGGCACGCCCTCCACGCTGCCGGTCACGCAGATGCAGGCCGGTAAATACCAGCCGCGCACGCGCATGGACGAAGGCGCGCTGGCCGAACTGGCCGCGTCGATCAAGACCCAGGGCATCATGCAGCCGGTGCTGGTGCGCCCGATCGCCGGCGACCGCTACGAGATCATCGCCGGCGAGCGCCGCTTCCGCGCCGCCCAGATCGCGGGCCTGGACACCATTCCCGTGCTGGTGCGCGACGTGGACGACCAGGCCGCCGCCGCCATGGCCCTGATCGAGAACATCCAGCGCGAGGACCTGAACCCGCTGGAAGAGGCGCAGGGCATCCAGCGCCTGATCAACGAATTTCATTTCACCCACGAACAGGCCGCCAACTCGGTCGGGCGCTCGCGCAGCGCCGTGTCCAACCTGCTGCGCCTGATCAACCTGGCCGCGCCGGTGCAGACCATGCTGATGGCCGGCGATATCGACATGGGCCACGCCCGCGCCCTGCTGGCCGTGGACAGCGCCACCCAGATCACCCTGGCGAACCAGGTCGTGGCCAAGCGCCTGTCGGTGCGCGAGACGGAAAAGCTGGTCGCGCGCGCCCTGGACGAGGCCAACAGCCCGCAAGGCGCCAAGCGCGAAAAGGAAAAGTCGGGCGACATCGTGCGCCTGGAGGAAGAGCTGTCCGACAAGCTCGCCACCCCGGTCGTGTTCAAGATGGGTGCCAAGGGCAAGGGTCAGCTCATCATCGACTTCGCCAACCTGGACGTCCTGGATACCGTCCTCCTCCGCCTGCGCGCCTAACGTCGTCCCCGCGGAGGCGGGGACCCCTGGTGCGCCATTCGCCTCCTGCCGCCTACCAGGGTCCCCCGCATTCGCGAGGGTGGCGGCGTTTTTCCCCGCGCACGGCTCCGGCTTAATGTAAGCCAAGGGTCAGCCGCCTCAGGCAGAATACCGGGCTGTCCGTACGGTTGCACCAAATTAGTGCGAAAATAACGTAGTTTTTGTGCACGTTTAAGGTCGGCCTAAGCATTTGCTTGTTTGACGTGCGTTCGTACACCAATTTATAATCCCATTGATTCACGTTTCAAACCCGGTAACACGGCACCAACCCATGGCTTGCGCGAGAAAAATAAAATGCTGCGCATAGTCTCCCTGCAACTGATGGCCACGGCAGTCGCTGGCGCAATCGCCGCACTGCTGGGGGGTTGGCCTGCGATGTTCTCGGCCGTATTGGGCGGATTGTGTTGTGTCGTGCCGAATGGCCTGTTCGCGTTGCGCTTGTTCGCCAACGCCCAACGCCTCGGCGCTGCCAACCCGATGAGTTTCTTCATCGGTGAATTCATCAAGATTGCAATGACGGTGGCGCTCCTGGGCGCGACCGCCTGGCTGTACCGCGACCTGAACTGGCTGGCCTTGTTGGCCGGGTTCGTCGTGGCACTGAAAAGTTACATCATCTTATTGTTTAGGCACTGAACATGGCACTTGAAAAAGTCGCGGAAGTTGCAGCACCTGCCGGTGAACATGGCGTCACCGCCGGTGGCTACATCACCCACCACCTCCAGCACTGGCGTTCCACGCATCAGGCCGGGATCATCGATTTTTCGATCATCAACTACGACACCCTGCTGTGGTCGATCACCCTCGGCCTGCTGACCGTGTTCCTGTTGTGGCTGGCCGCGCGCCGCTCCACCTCCGGCGTGCCGGGCCGCTTCCAGGCCGCCGTCGAAGTGGTCGTCGAGATGGTCGAGGACCAGTCCAAGGCCATCGTCCACGGCGACCGGTCCTTCATCGCGCCGCTGGCCCTGACCACCTTCGTCTGGGTCCTGCTGATGAACTCGATGGACTTCCTGCCGGTCGACATGTTCGCCTCCCTGTTCCGCACCCTCGGCCTGCACAACGCCGAAGGCCACGAACCCTTCTTCCGGGTCGTGCCGACGGCCGACCTGAACGGCACCTTTGGCATGGGCCTGGTCGTGCTGGCCTGCATGATCTACTACAACCTGAAGATCAAGGGCGCCGGCGGCTTCGTGCACGAGCTGTTCTGCGCGCCGTTCGGCGCGCACCCGGCCTTGTGGCTGGCCAACTTCGCGCTGAACCTGATCGAATTCGCGGCCAAGACCGTGTCGCTGTCGATGCGACTGTTCGGCAACATGTTTGCCGGCGAACTGATTTTCCTGCTGATCGCGCTGCTGGGCGCCACCTGGGCCGGTTTCACCGCCCAGAGCCTGGCGCTGGCCGGTCTGCACCTGATTGCAGGCTCGATCTGGGCCATCTTCCACATCCTGATCGTGGTCCTGCAAGCCTTCATCTTCATGATGCTGACGCTGGTGTATATCGGCCAGGCGCACGAAGGTCACTAAGTAGCAGCATCCTAGTTTTAGCGGTATTTAATTTTTCTAACTTTTGTTCTTTTTGATATCTAAGGAGTTTTTCGATGACTAACGTCGCTTTCGTTGCACTGGCCTGCGGTCTGATCATTGGTTTGGGCGCTATCGGTGCATGTATCGGTATCGGCATCATGGGCGGTAAGTTCATCGAAGCTTCCGCTCGTCAGCCCGAGCTGATGAACACCCTGCAGACCAAGATGTTCCTGCTGGCCGGCCTGATCGACGCTGCGTTCCTGATCGGTGTTGGTATCGCGATGATGTTCGCCTTCGCAAACCCGTTCGCAGGCTAATCGTTGATGCTCGATCGCCGGGCTCGCGTCTTGCCGGCCCGGCATTGGTCTTTCTGAGAAGGATATTGCTGTGAACCTCAATTCGACTATGTTCGTCCAGGCGCTGGTGTTCCTGGTGCTGGCGTGGGTCGTCGCCAAGTTCGTGTGGCCCCCGATCATCGGTGCGCTCGACGAGCGTGCCAAGAAGATCGCCGACGGCCTGGCCGCTGCCGACAAGGGCAAGAAGGCCATGGCTGACGCCGAACTGCGCGTGCAGGCCGAGCTGGCCTCCGCCCGCGACGAAGGCGCCAAGCGCATCGCGGACGCCGAAAAGCGCGCCGTGCTGGCCGGCGAGGAAATCAAGGCCGCCGCCCAAGCCGAAGCGAACCGCATCCTGGCCCAGGCCAAGGCGGACGCCGAGCAGCAAGTGACCAAGGCTCGCGAAGAACTGCGCGGTCAAGTGGCGGCCCTGGCCGTCAAGGGCGCCGAACAGATCCTCAAGCGCGAAGTGAACGCATCGGTGCACGCCGACCTGCTGAACCAACTCGCTACCGAGCTGTAATCATGGCTGAACTCGCAACCGTCGCCCGTCCCTACGCCGAAGCCTTGTTCCGCGTCGCCCGCGAGGGCAATCTGGCCGCCTGGTCCGAACTGGTGTCCGAGCTGGCCCAGATCGGCGCCAACGCCGATCTGCAGGCCTTCGCCCGCAACCCGAACGTGAGCGGCCAGCAGATCGCCGACGCCGTTGCGTCTGCGCTCAAAGCCCCGCTGACCGCGGAAGCCAAGAACTTCCTCTCCACCCTCATCGAGAACGGCCGCGTGGAACTGCTGCCGGAAATCGGCGCCCAGTTCGCGGAGCTCAAGAACGCCCACGAAGGCGCGGCCGATGCGCACATCGAAAGCGCGTTCGAGATGTCGGCGCAGCAAGTTGCCGCGCTGGTCGCTACGCTGGAAAAGAAATTTGGCCGCAAGCTCAACCCGTCCGTGGCAGTGGAACCCTCGCTGATCGGTGGTGTGCGCGTGGTGGTCGGTGACGAAGTGCTCGATACCTCGGTCAAGGGCAAGCTGCAGCAGATGCAGATCGCCCTGACCGCCTGAATCGCACGCGCACCGGCACGCTCGCCGCTTGCCCTACGCTTCAAGAAACTATTAGGAGTTTGTAATGCAACTCAACCCATCTGAAATCAGCGAACTGATCAAGAGCCGCATCCAGGGTCTCGAAGGCGGCGCTGAAGTCAAGAACCAAGGCACGGTGATCTCCGTGGCCGACGGCATCTGCCGCATCCACGGCCTGTCCGACGTGATGCAAGGCGAAATGCTGGAATTCCCGGGCAACACCTTCGGCCTGGCCATGAACCTCGAGCGCGACTCCGTCGGCGCCGTGATTCTGGGTGCCTACGAGCACATCTCGGAAGGCGACACCGTCAAGTGCACGGGCCGCATCCTGGAAGTGCCGGTCGGTCCGGAACTGAAGGGCCGCGTGGTCAACGCCCTGGGCCAGCCGATCGACGGCAAGGGTCCGGTCGAAGCCAAGCTGACCTCCCCGATCGAAAAGATCGCCCCGGGCGTGATCGCGCGCCAGTCCGTGTCGCAGCCGATGCAGACCGGCCTGAAGTCGATCGACTCCATGGTGCCGATCGGCCGTGGCCAGCGCGAGCTGATCATCGGCGACCGCCAGACCGGTAAATCGGCGGTGGCGGTCGACACGATCATCAACCAGAAGGGTCAGAACATGACCTGCGTGTACGTGGCGATCGGCCAGAAGGCCTCGACCATCAAGAACATCGTCCGCTCGCTGGAACAGCACGGCGCGATGGAGTACACCATCGTCGTGGCCGCTTCCGCTTCCGAATCCGCCGCGATGCAGTACATCTCGGCCTACTCCGGCTGCGCGATGGGCGAATACTTCCGCGACCGCGGCGAAGACGCGCTGATCATTTATGACGACCTGTCCAAGCAGGCCGTGGCCTACCGCCAGATCTCCCTGCTGCTGCGCCGCCCGCCGGGCCGCGAAGCGTATCCGGGCGACGTGTTCTACCTGCACTCGCGTCTGCTGGAGCGCGCCGCACGCGTGAACCCCGACTACGTCGAGAAATTCACCAACGGCGCCGTCAAGGGCAAGACCGGCTCGCTGACCGCGCTGCCGATCATCGAGACCCAGGCCGGCGACGTGTCCGCCTTCGTGCCGACCAACGTGATTTCGATTACCGACGGCCAGATCTTCCTGGAGACATCGCTGTTCAACGCCGGTATCCGTCCCGCGATTAACGCCGGTATCTCGGTGTCCCGCGTCGGCGGCGCCGCCCAGACCAAGGTCATCAAGGGCCTGTCCGGCGGTATCCGTACCGACCTGGCCCAGTACCGCGAGCTGGCTGCGTTCGCGCAGTTCGCCTCCGACCTGGACGAAGCGACCCGCAAGCAGCTCGACCGCGGCGCCCGCGTGACCGAACTGCTCAAGCAGCCGCAGTACTCCCCGCTGCCGATCTCGCTGATGGCCGTGTCGCTGTTCGCCGTGAACAAAGGCTACTTCGACGACATCGAGGTCAAGAAGGTGCTGGCGTTCGAATCCGGCCTGCATGCCCACATGAAGACCAAGCATGCCGACCTCCTGAACAAGATCGAAGACTCCAAGCAACTGGACAAGGACGGCGAAGCAGCGCTGGCCGCCGCCGTTGCCGAGTTCAAGAAATCGTTCTAATGCTGGCGGGGGCCGCGGCCCCCGATGGCTCTAAGGAGTAAGGACTCATGGCAGTAGGCAAAGAGATACGTGGCAAGATCAAGAGCGTAGAGAATACGAAGAAGATCACCAAGGCGATGGAAATGGTCGCCGCATCGAAAATGCGCAAGGCGCAGGATCGCATGCGCGCCGCCCGTCCCTACAGTGACAAGATTCGTAACATCACCGCCAATCTTGCGACCGCGAATCCTGAGTACACCCACCCGTTCATGGCCCGGGCCAAGAATGCCACGCCGGCGAAAGCCGTTGGCTTCATCATCGTCACGACCGACAAGGGTCTGTGCGGTGGCCTGAACACGAACGTGTTGCGTCAGGTGACGCTGAAAACCCGCGAGCTGGAACAGGCGGGCAACAAGATCGAAGCAGTTGCCATCGGCAACAAAGGACTGGGCTTCCTGAACCGTATCGGTGTCTCGGTCGTGTCCCACGCTACCCAGATCGGCGACACGCCGCACCTGGACAAGCTGATCGGACCGGTCAAGGTGATGCTGGATGCGTACCAGGAAGGCAAGCTCGACGCAGTCTACCTGTGCTACACCAAGTTCATCAACACGATGCGTCAGGAACCGCGGGTGGAGCAGCTGCTCCCGCTGTCCTCGGACAAGATGGAAGCGGACAAGGGCACCCACTCGTGGGATTACCTGTACGAGCCGGACGCCGCCGTCGTGATCGATGAGCTGCTGGTGCGCTACGTGGAAGCGCTGATCTACCAGGCAGTCGCGGAAAACCTCGCGTCCGAGCAATCGGCGCGCATGGTGGCCATGAAGGCCGCGAGCGACAACGCCGGTAACGTCATCGCCGAACTGAAGCTGGTCTACAACAAGACCCGCCAGGCGGCGATCACGAAAGAGCTGTCCGAGATTGTCGCCGGTGCGGCGGCGGTGTAACGAATTTCAAATATTAGAGAAGGAACGAAAATGGCTGAAGGCAAAATCGTTCAGTGTATCGGCGCCGTGGTTGACGTGGAATTCCCGCGTGACGCCATGCCCAAGGTGTTCGACGCACTGAAAATGGAAGGTTCCGAGCTGACCCTGGAAGTCCAGCAGCAGCTCGGCGACGGCGTGGTGCGTACCATCGCGCTGGGCTCGTCCGAAGGTCTGCGTCGCGGCATGGTCATCCAGAACACCGGCAACCCGATCATGGTTCCGGTCGGCACCGCCACCCTGGGCCGCATCATGGACGTGCTGGGCAACCCGATCGACGAGCGCGGTCCGGTCTCCCTGGAGCGCACCGCTTCCATCCACCGCAAGGCCCCGGCCTACGACGAGCTGTCGCCGTCGCAGGAACTGCTGGAAACCGGCATCAAGGTGATCGACCTGGTCTGCCCGTTCGCCAAGGGCGGTAAGGTCGGCCTGTTCGGCGGCGCCGGCGTGGGCAAGACCGTGAACATGATGGAGCTCATCAACAACATCGCGAAGGCGCACTCGGGTCTGTCCGTGTTCGCCGGCGTGGGTGAGCGTACCCGTGAAGGCAACGACTTCTACCACGAGATGGCCGACGCCAAGGTGGTGGACCTGGACAACCTGGGCAACTCCAAGGTCGCCATGGTCTACGGCCAGATGAACGAGCCGCCGGGCAACCGTCTGCGCGTGGCGCTGACCGGCCTGACCATCGCGGAATCCTTCCGTGACGAAGGCCGCGACGTGCTGTTCTTCGTCGACAACATCTACCGTTACACCCTGGCCGGTACCGAAGTGTCCGCACTGCTGGGCCGTATGCCGTCCGCCGTGGGTTACCAGCCGACCCTGGCCGAAGAGATGGGCCGTCTGCAGGAGCGCATCACCTCCACCAAGACCGGCTCGATCACCTCGATCCAGGCCGTGTACGTCCCTGCGGACGACCTGACCGACCCGTCGCCGGCGACCACCTTCGGCCACCTCGACTCCACCGTCGTGCTGTCGCGTGACATCGCCGCCCTGGGTATCTACCCGGCCGTCGACCCGCTCGACTCGACCTCGCGCCAGCTCGACCCGCTGGTCGTGGGCCAGGAGCACTACGAGACGGCGCGCGCCGTGCAGGGCACCCTGCAGCGCTACAAGGAACTGCGCGACATCATTGCGATTCTGGGCATGGACGAACTGGCGCCGGAAGACAAGCTGGTCGTGGCGCGCGCGCGTAAGATGCAGCGTTTCCTGTCCCAGCCGTTCCACGTCGCCGAGGTGTTCACCGGCTCGCCGGGCAAGTACGTCTCGCTGAAAGACACGATCAAGGGCTTCAAGATGATCGCGTCGGGCGAGCTGGACCACCTGCCGGAGCAGGCCTTCTACATGGTCGGCACGATCGAGGAAGCAATCGAAAAGGCCAAGAAGATCGGCTAATGTGACGCGCCGGTCCCGCGTCAAGCGGGGCCGCGCACCGATAGGACAACTATGGCAAACACTATTCACGTCGACGTGGTTTCGGCCGAAGAAGCGATCTTCTCCGGTGAAGCCGAATTCGTCGCGTTGCCGGGTGAAGCGGGCGAGCTGGGGATTTATCCCAAGCACACGCCGCTGATCACGCGCATCCGTCCGGGTGCCGTGCGGATCAAGGTGCCGGGCAAGAGCGAGGAAGAGTTCGTGTTCGTGGCCGGCGGCCTGCTGGAAGTGCAGCCGCACACCGTCACCGTGCTGGCCGACACCGCGATCCGCGGGCACGACCTGGACGAGGCGAAGGCGAACGAGGCGAAGAAGCGCGCCGAAGAGCTCATGCAGAACAAGGAGTCGAAGATCGACTACGCGAAAGCCCAGGCGGAATTCGCCGCGGCGATCGCGCAGCTGGCCGCGATCCAGAAGCTGCGCGCGAAGCGCTGAGCGGATTTTCGCTTCAACACGAGAAGGGCAGCTGCGGCTGCCCTTTTTATTTGTTCCGTCACTGCGCGTGATACCGGCCAGGCGTGCGCGTCGAAAGCGGCGTACAGTGGGCCGCATGAACGCGCATTCCAATCGACACGACGACCCCCTGGTCCGCATCGAGCTGGACTTGCAGGAGCTGCGCGCGCGCTTCGACACGGCGCTGCCCCATCTGGCCACGAAGGAAGACATCAAGGAAGGCGTCAACCGGGCGCTGCGCTGGATCGTCGGCACCCTCGCGGGATGCTTCGTGCTGTTCCTGGCAATCATGGGCCTGCAGCACGAGGAAGTCCTGGCGCTGCGTGCCGACATGCGGGCCGATACGAAAGAGCTGCGCGGCGAGATCGCCACGGTGCGGACCGACTTGCACCAGGAAATCCGCGAGGTGCGCCAGGAGATGGACGCCATGCGTCAAGACATGCGCCGCATGAACGACACCCTCGAACGGATCGAAGCGCGCCAACTCGAAGCCGAGCGCTGGGACCGGCGCCGCCGCTGAAGATCCCGCCGTCAGGCGCGTTGCGGCTGCAGGCGCGCGCGCGAGGCGCCCTGCACGATCAGCGCCGCCATCAGCGCGTACAGGAAGGCCGGAAGCATCGGCAGCGCCGGCAAGGCCAGGGCCAGCACGACGCAGAAGATCCCGAACGCGTAATAGCCGAGGACCATGCCGCGCAGCAGACGGATGGCGAACGCCGCGCCGGCCTGGCGATGCGAGAACGCGACCAGTACCGATCCCATCACCGGAAACATCGCGAATACGCCGCTCAGATTGGCGCCCATGGTGCCTGCGAAGTGCGTGACCGCCAGCACCAGCAGGGCGCCGGCCGCCATCCGCAGCGGAATGTCGCTGGCCGCAGCCGCTACGGCCGCGCGCGGCGTGGGCATGGCCGGATACAGCCGCGGCGCCACGACCAGCGCGCCGGCGACCGCCACCGCGGCGCTCGCCAGGTCCGGCGCCCAGGCCTGCAGGCCTGCCACCGCCACGGCATAGCAGGCGAAACCGGCCGTCAGGCTGAGGAACCAGCCCCGCCGCGTGGCGGCCCACGCGTAACCGAGCCCGAAGACGATGATCGCCAGCACGGCCGACAGCGTGCCTACCGCGCTGCGCGCGGCGAAGGCCGCACCCTGTTCGAGGGCGATGAACACGAGGATGAGGCCCGACACGACCGGGAATGCGGATAGCCAGCCTGCCACGGAAGGGCCCCAGCGGCGCCCGGCCAGGGTGACCAGGCCGATCAGGGTCGGGACGAGGGTCAGCTTCAGCAGCAGCAGATTCATAAGTTGCTCATTTTGTCATATCGACGGGGTTGAATCCAAAAAGATGTGCTGAACGTATAAGGATTCGGTCGCTCGCTCGACTGAACATCAGGCCGGATCGGACGCCGGCCCCACCCACACCTTTTGGAGAAGACCATGAATGCAATGAAAACCGGTTCCCTGATCGCCGCGGCCGCCGCCGCCCTGGCCCTGTCGGGCGTCGTTTCGGCTGAAACGAACCACACCCTGTCCGCGGACGACCTGGTGCACTGCGCCGGCATCAACAGCTGCAAGGGCACCAGCGACTGCAAGACCGCCGAGAACGCCTGCAAGGGCCAGAACCAGTGCAAGGGTCACGGCTTCCTGCAGACCAAGGCCGGCGAGTGCTTCGCCAAGCACGGCAAGATCATCGATCTGAACAAGTAAGCACACGGCGGGCGGACCCCATGTAATGCGACGTGGGGTCTGACCCCGGTTGGGAGGCGAAGATGGTGCAGCGATTGACGTCGCCCGGTTTCGGGCTCGGTTTGCGCACGGCGCATTACGCGGAGATCCTGGCCACGCCCAGGGCGCGCAGCGGGGTCGACTGGTTCGAGATCCTGTCCGAGAACTACCTGGTCGGCGGCGGCAAGCCGCTGGCGATGCTCGACGCGGTGCGGCGCGACTACCCGGTCGTGATGCACGGCGTGTCGATGTCGGTCGGCGCGCCGGACGGCCCGTCGGACGACTACCTGCGCGAGCTGAAGGCGCTCGCATCGCGCGTCCAGCCGCTGTGGATCTCGGACCACCTGTGCTGGACCGGCGTGCATGGCCGGAACCTGCACGACCTGCTCCCCTTGCCCTACACCGAAGAGGCCCTCCGTACCGTGGTGCGCAACGTGCGCCGCGCGCAGGACGCCCTGGAGCGCCCGCTGCTGCTGGAGAACGTGTCCAGCTACGTGGCCTACCGCTCTGACACGCTCACCGAATGGGACTTCCTCGCCGCCGTGGCGCGGGAGGCCGACTGCCTGCTGCTGGTGGACGTGAACAACGTCTACGTGAGCAGCATGAACCACGGCTACGACGCTTTGACCTTCCTGCGCGCGCTGCCGCCGGAACGGGTGCAGCAGGTGCACCTGGCCGGCCACCGCCGACAGGACGCGCTCCTGATCGACACCCACGACATGCCCGTCTGCGACCCCGTCTGGGAGCTGTACGCCGAGGCACTGCGCCAGTTCGGCCCCGTCGCGACCATGATCGAGCGCGACGACGACATTCCGCCGCTGCCGCAGCTGGTCGCGGAGCTGGACCGCGCGCGTGCCGTGTTCGCGCGCGCGCTGCCGCAGGAGCTGGCCGCATGAGTCTCGCCACGCTCCAGCAGCAGTTCCAGGACTACGTGCTGTCGCCGCGCGACGCGCTGGCGGACATCCACCACCACGTGGCCGGCGCCGACGGCGCCCAGCGTCTCGCGGTCTACCACCACGCCTACCGGGCCCGCCTGCGCGAAGCGCTGGCCGAAGCCTACGACCTGACCTGGACCTACGTCGGCGACGAGTTGTTCGCGCAGCTGTGCGACGGCTACATCGACGCCCATCCGTCCACCTTCCGCAACCTGCGCTGGTTCGGCGGCGAATTCGCGGCCCATCTGCGGCAGGCGCTGCCCGACCATCCCTACCTGGCGGAGCTGGCCACGCTGGAATGGTCGCTCGGGTTGGCCTTCGATGCGCCCGACGCCGATCCCTTCGACGTCGCCGCGGTGCCGGAGAACGGGTGGGCGGACGTGCGCCTGCCCCTGCACCCGTCGGCACGCTTCCTCGAACTGCATTGGAATTGCGCCGCCATCTGGCGCGCGCTGAAGGATGGCGCCGAACCGCCGGCGCCGGAACGCGGTTCGCCCGTGACCTGGCTGGTATGGCGCAAGGGCGAAACGCCGCAGTTCCGCTCCTTGTCGGAAGGCGAGGCGCGGGCGCTGACGATGCTATGGCATGGCTGGCATTTCGGCCGGGTGGCCGCAGCGTTCGCGGACAGCGGCGAGGCCGCTACTGGATGGTTGGCCGGCTGGCTGCGTGGCTGGCTGGATGGGCGTTTGCTGGTTCGTCCTTAGCGGCCGCCTGGCCGTCCGCATCCAGCAGCTTGACCAGCGATGCAAATGCCGGCCGCTCGCCGGCCTTGGTATGCAGCGCCAGGTCGCGCGCGATGTCGCGCAGGCGCCAGGCGATTTCGCGCGTGGCCACGTCCTTTTCGAACAGGTAGTGGTGCGCGTCCGCCAGGCCATGGCCGGGACGCAGCCAGGCATCCAGTCCGGTGCTGTGGAAGGCGCGCTGGATGGTGCCGATGCGCTCCAGGGTCCGTTCGAGCAGCGCGTTGGCGGCCGGATCGCGGTCGGCCGCGCCGGCCAGCAGGGTCTGGGTCGTTTGCTGGGCCGAGGCGATGCGCCAGTACAGGCGCTCCACGTCCAGGCCTT
>DASRUW010000419.1:0-4549 GCA_035655255.1 Telluria sp.
CCCGACGTCGGCTCGGCCACCGAGCACGTGCAGGGCAAGCCGACCCACTGAGGCGTGCCACGCTTGCAAAATGTCATTTTCCGTAAAGCATCAATTCGTGAAATAATGGCAGTCTCGGCCGCATCCTGGCGGCCGATGCAAGCGAGGTGCCCTGTGCTGGCGTTGTTCGTGCTCGACGAAGACCTGGCAGCGTGCGAAGCCCGGCTTCCCACGCTGCAGGGGTACGCGCGCACCTACGCCCAGGTGGAACTGGCCTGGCACCTGCGCCAGCGCGATCCGCAGCGCGCGCGCCAGCTGTCCGAACAGGCGTGCGGCGGCCTGCCGCTGCTGCCGGACCTGGACCGGCGCATCCTGGAAGCGCGCCTGCTGCTGGTCGAAGGCGAAGCCCAGTGGCTGCAGGGCGAGCTGGCGGCCGCGCGTGCCCTGGCCGACCAGGCCTTCCTCGAATTCGCGGAGCAGAACGATGCGGTGGGGCGCGGCGACGCGCGCTGGCTGCGCGCCTGGATCGACACCGACCGCGGCCAGCAGCCCGTGGCCGACAGCGAACTGGCCCAGGCCCTGCACGACGCCGACAGCGCCGGCGACGGCGAACGGGCCCAGATCTATGCGGCCGTGGCGGCCCTGTTCGACGTGTTCCGCGACCTGCCCAGCGCCACTGAGCGCTGGGGCGCGCGCTGGAATCTCGTGGCCGACGGGCTGCCGCCGGCCGTGGCCGGCTGGCTGGACGACTGCGGCGGCATCGCCGCCTTCCAGGCCAGCGACTACGCGCTCGCGATCCGGCGCCTGATGCGCGCCTACGACGTGGCCCGCGCCACCGGCCAGGTGCGGCGCTCGATCAACATCGCCACCAATATCGGCAACGCCTTCACCTGCCTCAACGCCCACGACGCCGCCCTCGAATGGATGCAGCGCGGGCTGGACCTGGCGCGCCCGACCGGCTGGCCGATGTGCATTGGCCTCGCTCTGATGCAGACGGCCGAGACGCTGCGCCAGCTCGGCCAGCTGGAGGCGGCGCTCGAACTGCTGCAGGAGGCCCAGGCCACGCTGTCCGCCCTGTACGGCTCGCGCGCCTACGCCATCACGCTCGAATACAAGGGCGACCTCGCGCTCGACCGCGGCGACTATGCGGACGCGCTGGAAACCTTCCGCCAGCTGGAGGAGCGCGGCGAGGCGCTGCACCAGGCCGACTTCCGGTGCGGGGCGCGGCGCGGCGAGGCGCACGCGCTGTCGATGCTGAACCGTCCGAGCGACGCGTTGGCCGCCGGCCGCGCCGCGCTGCAGATGGCGCGCGAGCATGGCGACGCTTCCAACCAGATCGCGGCGCTGAAGGTGCTGGCCGAGATCCACCTGCGCCACGCCCTGCCGCCGCAGATGGAGCTGCGCGCCGCCAGCCCCGCGCTGCACTATCTCGCCGAAGCGCTGGAGATCGCCGCCCGCATCGACGGCTACACCGTGCCCGGCGACCTGCTCGACTGCCTGGCCCGCGCCCATGCCGAGGCGGGCGACTATCGCCAGGCCTACGAGGCGGCGCTGGCCGCCGGCGCTGCGCGCGACAAGACGCACGGCCTGCAGACCACCAACCGCGCCGTCGCCATGCAGGTGCAGTACCAGACCGAGCGCGCGCGGGCCGAGGGCGAGCATCACCGCCAGCTGGCCGCCGCCGAGGCGCGCCGCGCCGAAGTGCTGGCCCAGACCTCGGCCACGCTGGAGCACCTGTCCGCCGTGGGCCAGGAGATCACCGCCCACCTGAACGCCGCCGCTGTGTTCCGCGCGCTCGACCGTCACGTGCACGGCCTGCTGGACGCGACCCATTTCGCCGTGTTCCTGCTCGACGCGGGCGGCGCCACGCTGCGCTGCGAATTCGGCGTGGAGGCGGGCACGCCGCTGGCGCCGATGGAGGTGGCCGTCGGCGACATGCAGGCCAATTCCGCGCGCGCCGTGCGCGAGCGCCGCGAGATCCTGATCGAACTCGAAGAACACCAGACCACGCCGAACCTGATCCCCGGCACCCTGCCTACGCGCAGCCTGCTGTTTGCGCCGCTGACGGTGGGCGAGCGCGTGCTGGGCGTGATGACGGTGCAATCGCCGCGTCCGCGCGCGTACGGCGCGCGCGAATGCCTGATCTTCCGCACCCTGTGCGCCTACGGGGCCATCGCGCTGGACAACGCGGCCGCCTACCGCCAGGTGGCCGCCACGCTCAAGACCCTGTCCGCCACCCAGGCCCAGCTGCTGGAAAAGAACCTCGAGCTGGAGGACGCCAACCGCCGCCTGGAGGAGGTGAGCCTCACCGACCAGCTGACCGGCCTGCGCAACCGCCGCTTCTTCCTGCAGCACGTCGACGCGGACGTGAGCATGTCGCTGCGCCGCTACGGCGATCCGCTGCACGCTTCGGTGCCGGGCCGCGACCTGGTGTTCTACATGGTCGACATCGACCACTTCAAGGAAGTGAACGACCGCTTCGGCCACGGCGCCGGTGACGCCGTGCTGGTGCAGATGCAGGAGCGCCTGCGCGAGGTGTTCCGCGAGTCCGACTACATCGTGCGCTGGGGCGGCGAGGAGTTCCTGGTGCTGGCGCGCGGCATCCACCGCGAGGAGGCGGCGCGCGTGGCCGAACGCATGCGCGTCGCGGTGGCCGGGCGCCAGTTCTCCCTGCCGGACGGCACCCAGCTTGGGCGCACCTGCTCGATCGGCTTCGCCTGCTTCCCCTTCGTGCCCGCGCATCCGCGGCTGCTGTCCTGGACCGAAGTGGTGGAGCTGGCCGACCAGGGCCTGTACCTGGCCAAGCGCTCGGGCCGCGACGCCTGGGCCTCGGTCACGGCCACGCCGAAGATCCGCAGCTCGGTCGACCTGTTCTCCTACCTGATCAACCATCTCGACGACGCCCTGGCCGAGGGCGAGGTGGTGCTGCAGACCAGCCTCGAACATGCCTCCGTGCCCAAGGGCGCGAAGAAGCGGCGCCTGGGCCTGTAGCCGCATTCCCAATTGTCATGACCAAGATCCGCTGCCGCTGGGCCAATCCGGCCAATCCGCTGTACCTCGATTACCACGACCACGAATGGGGCGTGCCCTGCCACGACGAAACGCGCCTGTTCGAAATGCTGAACCTCGAAGGCGCGCAGGCCGGCCTGTCGTGGGAGACCATCCTCAACAAGCGCGCCAACTACCGCGCCGCCTTCGATCAGTGGGACGCGGAGAAGATCGCGGCCTACGACGAGGCGCGCATCGCGGCGCTGCTGGCCAATCCCGGCATCGTGCGCAACCGGCTGAAGGTCAACGCCGTGGTGACCAACGCGCGGGCCTATCTGCGCATGCGCGAACAGGGCCTCACGCTGGACCGCTACTTGTGGGACCACGTGGGCGGCGAACCGGTGCGCGGGCACTGGCCCGACGGCCAGCGGCCGGCCCGCACCGAGCTGTCGGACCGGATCTCGAAGGATCTTGGCAAGCGCGGCTTCAAGTTCGTCGGCTCGACCATCGTGTACGCCTACCTGCAGGGCATCGGCCTGGTGGACGACCACGACCCCGACTGCTTCCGCAGCGTGCGATGACGCAGCCAGCCCACTTCACGGTTCTCGACACGCATTACAGCGCGGAGCGCGTGCGCGCCCATGCCGCGGCGTACCGCGGGCGGGCCGCGCGGCTGCACATCATCGCGCTCGATCCGACGCTGCTGCCGGGCGTGCACCGGATGCCGTGCGCCGATCCGTCGGTCACGCTCGACCGGGTTTCCTCGACGCTGGCGGCGCTGGTGCCGGAACTGTCTGCGCGCCTGGACGCCCTGCATCTCGAAGGCATTGCCCACGAGGGCGCCGGCTGGATGCGCACCCTGTCCAAGCTGTGCGCCACCGGCGCCCGCCTGCACGTGGACGATCTCACCCCGGCCCAGGTCAAGGGTTTCCACGACGCGGGCTTCCGTTTCGACGCCGCCGGCACCCTGGCCGAGTTCACCGGCCGCCGCCCGCAGCCGCCGCAGGGCGCGCCGCTGGAGCGCCGCGCGATCGTGCTCGGCGCCGGCCTGGCCGGCTGCGCCGCGAGCGAGCGCCTGGCCGCGCGCGGCTGGCAGGTCACGCTGGTCGAACAGCACGCGCTGCCGGCCCAGGAGGCGTCGGGCAACCTGGCCGGCATCTTCATGCCTTTGCTGGCGAAGGACGACAACATCCCGGCGCGCCTGACGCGGGCCGCCTTCCTGTACGCGCTGCGTTACTGGGATCACCTGGGCCGGGACTTCCTCGGCGCGCGCTGCGGCGTGCTGCAGGTGGCGCGCGACGCGGCCCACGCGCGCGTCCAGCGCGAGATCGCCGCACACTGGCGCTACCCGCCGGACTACGCGCGCTGGCTGGAGCGGGACGAGGCCAGCGCCGTGCTGGGCCATGCCGCACCGGACGGCGGCTGGCTGTTCCCGCGGGCGGGGTGGGCGCGTCCGTCCAGCGTGTGCGCCGCCATGCTGGACGCCTGCGGCAGCCGCCTGGAGCGGCGCTTCGGCATCGGCCCGTCCACCATCGAGAGGAGCGAAGACGGCTGGCGCGTGTTGGACGCGGCGCGTGGCGTG
>DASRUW010000420.1:0-11727 GCA_035655255.1 Telluria sp.
GCAGAACCGTACCGACCGGAAGGTGCGCGATACCCAGAGGCGCCAAGTTGTTCGGTTCTACCTCTGGTCGAGGCATCAACAGACGGGTTATCAGGTGCTCGGTTGTGCTGCGATGTTCGCATATCTGACAGGTTTCCGTCCTTCGGAGATTCGTCCCTACCACGTATCGGGTTTGTCGGCGGCCGGTGTGAGGGTCTCGAATGCGAAGCGCAAGAAGGGCGAGCGGGAGGTAGTCAAGCTCCGCGAGTGGTCGCCTCGGCTGCGTCTCGTAGTCCAGCGAGCACGCCAACTACATCCGGCTCATCGCATGTACCTGTTCGGGAACGCCACTGGAAGTCCATACACCCGTAGCGGTTGGGGGGCGCAGTGGACAGATGCCATGTTCGAGTGGATCGCCAGCTTCGACGAGGAGGTCGCGCGCGAACTGGAAGCCAAGAAGCGCCGCGAGGTGCTGTACCGAGAAGCGAAAAAGGGTGGAGCGGCGGCGCCTCCTGTTCACGCATATACGATCACGGAGCATCCCGCCTATTTTTCACTCAAAGACGTTCGCCCGGCAGCGATCACCTCGAAGCTCGAACAGAGAAGCGCGGACGCTTACGACTTTGCGGCGCATGCCAACCCGAGCACCACGCACAAGAATTATGACCGTCGGAAGGTAAAAAAAGCTTCCGCTACGGAATGAAAAACGGCCGCTGAGAGCGGCCGGTTTTTCGGGGTGTCGTTGTAAAATTTCGGATTTCGTTGGAAAATCCGTTTTTTTACTGATCAGCGACCGATCTTAAGTCACTGATTTCATAGAATTTTTTGGGGTGGCTGATGGGACTCGAACCCACGACGACAGGAATCACAATCCTGGACTCTACCAACTGAGCTACAGCCACCATTGAGTACTACCGCTATCCCTTCGGTTGGGGACAGAGCTCGCTATTATACAAACCTTTGGACGGACTGGCAAATTTCCTGTTGAGCTAGGGGAGGGCATGGACCTCGTGGGCTGCCACGGCCATTCCGAGCAGGTTGGTGAAGGCCGCTGCCAGCGCTTCGCCCGCCCCGGTCGTAAATCCGGTCACCGTGGCGGTCCCGGATTGGCGTGCCAGCCCCGCAGCTTCCAGCAGCCGCTGCAGCTGGCGGGCCACCGCGTCGCCGGTGTCGATCAGGGTCACGTTCCGCCCCCCCTTGCGGTGCAGGATCTCGCCGATCGCCTCGCGCACGAAAGGGTAGTGGGTGCAGCCCAGGACCAGCGTGTCCGCGCCCTGCGCCAGCAAAGGCTCGATGAAGCGCTCCAGCAGGGCCACCGTCTCCGGCGTATTGAGTTCGCCCAGGTCCACCTGGTCGGCCAAGCCCGGGCAGCCCTGCAGCAGGAACTGCGCCCCGTGCGAGGCGGCGATCTGGTCGCGCAGGGCCAGGAACTTCTCCCCGGCCAGCGTGGCCTCGGTGGCCAGCACGCCGACCTTGCCGCTGCGCGAAGCCGCGGCGCCGGGCTTGAGGCCCGGCTCCACGCCGACGATCGGCAGGTCCGGATAGTGCGCGCGCAGCACCTTCACCGCGGCCACGGTGGCCGTGTTACAGGCCACCACCAGCGCCTTCGCGCCGCGCCCCAGAAGGAAGCGGGCGATGGCCAGCGCGCGCTCGGCCAGCAGGTCTTCGGACTTCTCCCCGTACGGCGCATACGCCGCGTCGGCGAAGTACAGCAGATGCTCGTGCGGCAGCTGGGCATGGATATGCCGCAGCACCGACAGTCCGCCGACGCCGGAGTCGAAGATGCCGATCGGTGCTTCCGCGTGCATCGTGTATGCGCCTTACTTGGCCGTGGCCAGCTGCTCGATGCGCAGCGCCCATTCCTTCGGGCCGGTGTTGTGCACCGACGTGCCCGAGGAATCGACCGCCACCGTCACCGGCATGTCCTGCACGTCGAACTCGTAGATCGCCTCCATGCCCAGGTCCGCGAAGCCGACCACCTTGGCGCCCTTGATCGCCTTGGACACGAGATAGGCCGCGCCGCCCACCGCCATCAGGTAGGCCGACTTGTGGTTCTTGATCGATTCGATCGCGACCGGGCCGCGCTCGGCCTTGCCGACCATGGCGATCAGGCCCGTCTTCTCGAGCATCATGTCGGTGAACTTGTCCATGCGGGTGGCGGTGGTGGGACCGGCCGGGCCCACCACTTCGTCGCGCACCGGATCGACCGGGCCGACGTAGTAGATGACGCGGTTGGTGAAGTCCACCGGCAGCGGCTCGCCCTTGGCCAGCATATCCTGGATGCGCTTGTGCGCGGCGTCGCGGCCGGTCAGCATCTTGCCGTTCAGGAGCAGGGTCTGGCCCGGCTTCCAGGACGCGACTTCCGCCGCGGTCAGCGTGTTCAGGTCGACGCGCTTGGACTTTTCGGTGTCCGCGGTCCAGTGCACTTCCGGCCAGGTCGACAGCGGCGGCGGGGTGATGTAGGCCGGGCCCGAGCCATCGAGCACGAAGTGGCCGTGGCGCGTGGCCGCGCAGTTCGGGATCATCGCGACCGGCTTGGAAGCGGCGTGGGTCGGGTAGGTCTTGATCTTCACGTCGAGCACCGTGGTCAGGCCGCCCAGGCCCTGCGCGCCGATGCCCAGCGCGTTGACCTTCTCATACAGCTCGATGCGCAGCTCTTCCAGCTTGTTGGACGGGCCGCGATCCAGCAGCTCGTACATGTCGATGTCGTCCATGAGCGACTCCTTCGCCAGCAGCATGGCCTTTTCCGCCGTGCCGCCGACGCCGATGCCCAGCATGCCCGGCGGGCACCAGCCTGCGCCCATGGTCGGCACGGTCTTGAGCACCCAGTCGACCAGGTTGTCGCTCGGGTTCATCATCACGAATTTGGATTTGTTCTCCGAGCCGCCGCCCTTGGCCGCGACGGTCACGTCGACGGTGTCGCCCGGCACCAGGGTCATGTGGATGACGGCCGGCGTGTTGTCGCGCGTGTTCTTGCGCTCGAAGATCGGGTCGTTCAGCACGGAAGCGCGCAGCACGTTGTCCGGGTTCAGGTAGCCGCGGCGCACGCCTTCGTTGACGGCGTCCTCGATCGAGCCGGAGAAGCCTTCGAAGCGCACGCCCATGCCGATCTTCAGGAAGACGTTGACGATGCCGGTATCCTGGCAGATCGGACGCTTGCCCTCGGCGCACATGCGCGAGTTGGTCAGGATCTGCGCGATCGCGTCCTTGGCGGCCGGGCTCTGCTCGCGCTCGTAGGCGCGCGCCAGGTGCTGAATGTAGTCGGCCGGGTGGTAGTAGCTGATGTACTGGAGGGCGGCGGCGACCGATTCGATCAGGTCGTCTTGTTTGATGACGGTCATGGAAATCTCGCGGAGAAGGGTGTTTAGATGCAGAAATGCGGTGCGTTTTCGGACCGCAATATTCTACACGCTGCTTGCTGGCACCGTTCGCCAGAGGGCAGTAAAATCAATCTGTTAATGATCTGGACAACGTTGTAAGGGCATCGTAAGCGACACTGGATAAAGTGTCACCCAAACATAATCCAACCCACTCCCGGAGACAATGATGGCCGCAGCAGATACTCAGCAGGATGGCCTGCAGGAGCACCGCGTTTTCAATCCGCCTTCCCAATTCGTTGCAAATGCAACTATTTCCGGCATGGAGGCCTACCAGCAGCTCTGCGCCGAGGCCGATGCCGACTATGAAGGTTTCTGGGCGCGCCTGGCGCGCGAGACGGTCACCTGGCACAAGCCGTTCACCACGGTCCTGGACGAATCGAACGCCCCGTTCTACAAGTGGTTCGACGACGGCGAGCTGAATGTCTCGTACAACTGCCTGGACCGCAACCTCACCAACGGCAACGCCAACAAGACCGCCATCATCTTCGAAGCGGACGACGGCGAAGTCACCAAGGTCACCTACCAGGAGCTGCACGCCCGCGTGTGCGCCTTCGCCAACGGCCTCAAGTCGCGCGGCATCAAGAAGGGCGACCGCGTCATCATCTACATGCCGATGTCGATCGAAGGCGTGTCCGCGATGCAGGCCTGCGCCCGCATCGGCGCGACCCACTCGGTGGTGTTCGGCGGCTTCTCGGCCAAGTCCCTGCAGGACCGCATCATCGACGCCGGCGCCGTGGCCGTCATCACGGCCGACGAGCAAAAGCGCGGCGGCAAGCACCTGCCGCTGAAGGCCATCGTCGACGAGGCGCTGGACCTGGGCGGCTGCGACACCATCCGCGACGTGATCGTCTACAAGCGCACCGGCGGCGACATCGCCTGGAAAGAGGGGCGCGACCTGTGGCTGCACGATGTGCTGCAAGGCCAGAGCGAGCAGTGCGAGCCGGAGTGGGTCAACGCCGAGCATCCGCTGTTCGTGCTCTACACCTCGGGTTCGACCGGCACGCCGAAGGGCGTGCAGCACGCCTCCGGCGGCTACCTGCTGTGGGCCGCGCAGACGATGAAGTGGACCTTCGACATCAAGCCCGACGACGTGTTCTGGTGCACCGCCGACATCGGCTGGATCACCGGCCACACCTACGTGGCCTACGGCCCGCTGGCCGTGGGCGCGACCCAGATCGTGTTCGAAGGCGTGCCGACCTTCCCGACCGCCGCGCGCTTCTGGGAGACCATCGCCAAGCACAAGTGCACCATCTTCTACACCGCGCCGACGGCGATCCGCTCCCTGATCAAGGCGGCGGACGGGGACGAGAAGGTCCATCCGAAGAACTTCGACCTGTCCAGCCTGCGCCTGCTCGGCTCCGTGGGCGAGCCGATCAACCCGGAAGCGTGGATGTGGTACTACCGCAATGTCGGCCGCGAGAACTGCCCGATCGTCGACACCTTCTGGCAGACCGAGACCGGCGGCCACATGATCACGCCGCTGCCGGGCGCGACGCCGATGGTGCCGGGTTCCTGCACCTTGCCGCTGCCGGGCATCAAGGCCGCCATCGTGGACGAGGCGGGGCACGACGTGCCGAACGGGCAGGGCGGCATCCTGGTCGTCAAGCGCCCGTGGCCGTCGATGATTCGCACCATCTGGGGCAACCCGGAGCGCTTCAAGGCCGGCTACTTCCCGGCGGAGCTGGGCGGCACGCTCTACCTGGCCGGTGACGGCGCCGTGCGCAACCGCGACACGGGGAACTTCACCATCACGGGCCGCATCGACGACGTGCTGAACGTGTCCGGCCACCGCATGGGCACGATGGAGATCGAATCGGCGCTGGTGGCCAATCCGCTGGTGGCGGAAGCGGCCGTGGTGGGCAAGCCGGACGAGACGACGGGCGAATCGATCTGCGCCTTCGTGGTGCTCAAGCAGCAGCGCCCGACCGGCGAGGACGCCAAGAAGCTGGCGACCGAGCTGCGCAACTGGGTGGCGAAGGAGATCGGTCCGATCGCCAAGCCGAAGGAGATCCGCTTCGGCGACAACCTGCCGAAGACCCGTTCCGGCAAGATCATGCGCCGCCTGCTGCGCGTGCTGGCCAAGGGCGAGGACATCACGCAGGACGTGTCCACGCTGGAGAATCCGGCGATCCTGGAGCAGCTCAAGCACGCCATTTAAGCCGTCCTTCCCGCGCAAGCGGGAACCTCTGGTGCGACGCTTGCCACCGTTTTCTTACCAGGGGTCCCCGCTTCCGCGGGGATGACAACAAAAAACGCACCCGAGGGTGCGTTTTTTGTTAGCGCGTTATTCTTCTATTTAATCTCGAGCGCCCGATTGAGGCTCAGCGCCGCCAGCGAGCCGCCCGCGCCAGAGAGCAGGTACACGCTCACGAATGGCAGCCCGAAGTTGGCCGCCAGGCTCAGGGCCACGAAGGGCGCAAATCCGGCCCCCACCAGCCACGCCAGATCCGAGGTCAGCGCCGCGCCGGTATAGCGGTAGCGGGTCTGGAAGTTGGCCGTCACCGCGCCGGCCGCCTGCCCGTACGACAGCCCGAGCAGGATGAAGCCGACGATGATGAACACGTTCTGTCCCAGCTCGCCGCCATCCATCAGCTGCGACACGAAGCCGCTGAACACGCCGATCATGGTGGCCAGCACACCCAGGGTGGTGCGGCGCCCGAACTTGTCCGCAATGAGGCCCGAGCAGATGATCGCGAAGATCGCCAGCACCGCCCCCGCCATCTGCCACACCAGCACTTCGGACACGGAGCGCTCGGTGGAATACAGCTTGATCCAGGACAGCGGGAACACCGTCACCAGGTGGAACAGCGCGTACGACGCCAGCGCGGCCAGCGCACCGATGACCACGTTGGTGCCTTGCGAGCGGGCCAGTTCGACCACGTCGGTCGGCTCCAGTTCGCGCTCGTCCAGCAGGTGGGCGTATTCCGGCGTCGACACCAGGCGCAGGCGCGCGAACAGCGCCACCACGTTGATGGCGAAGGCCACGTAGAACGGATAGCGCCAGCCCCATTCGAGGAAGTCTTCCGGCGACAGCGCCGCCACCATGTAGGCGAACAGCCCGGCCGCGACGATGAAGCCGACCGGGGCGCCCAGCTGGCCCAGCATGGCGTACCAGCCGCGCTTTTCCGGCGGCGCGTTGAGCGCCAGCAGCGACGGCAGCCCGTCCCAGGCGCCGCCCTGCGCCAGGCCCTGGCCCAGGCGGAACAAGGCGAGCAGGGTGATGGCCCAGAAACCGGCATGCTCATAGCCCGGCAGGAAGGCGATACCGGCGGTCGAGGCGCCCAGCAGGAAGAGGGCGGCGGTCAGCTTGGCTTCCCGGCTCACGCTCTGCTGCACTTGCATGAACAGCACGGTGCCCAGCGGACGGGCGATGAAGGACAGGGAGAACACGGCGAAGGCCGCGAGCGTGCCTTCCAGCGGTTTTTCAAAAGGGAAGAAGACTTGGGGGAACACGAGCACCGAGGCGATCGCGTAAACGAAGAAGTCGAAATATTCGGAGGCCCGTCCGATCACCACGCCAACGGCGATCTCTCCTGGGGCGATATGGCCATCTCTTGCATTAATGTTACGTGCGCCCTCGCTGAAAGGGCTTGAGCGAAAATCCGCCGGATCGGCATGCTGCAGGGTTGCCATAGTACTAATGTCTCCAATCTGTGTTTCTTTATTTTTCAGACATGATTATCGGGGTGGGACAAAGTGTCCAATTCACGATCTATGTCATTGACATTACAGTAGCACGTTATCTCCCAATTAGTAACACTCGAAAAGCTCCGCATGAACCCTCCGATTGTCCGCCGTCTGCCGGCGCTGCTGCTCCTGTTATTACTGGGCGGCTGCAATACGGTGGTGATGAATCCCTCAGGTGACGTCGCCGCCCAGGAAGCCCGCCTCATCACGATTTCCACGGTGCTGATGCTGTTGATCATTGTGCCCGTGATCGTCCTGACCCTCATGTTCGCGTGGAAGTACCGCGCCGCCAACAAGGACGCCGAGTACGCCCCGAACTGGGACCACTCCACCGTGCTGGAACTGATCATCTGGGGCGCGCCGCTGCTGATCATCATCGCCCTCGGCCTGCTCACCTGGATCAGCACCCACCTGCTCGACCCCTACCGTCCGCTGGCCCGTATCGACGCCAAGCGCCCGATTCCCGCCAACGTCAAGCCGCTGGAAGTGCAGGTGGTGGCGATGGACTGGAAGTGGCTGTTCATCTATCCGGAGCAGGGCATCGCGACCGTGAACGAGTTCGTCGCGCCGGTCGACCGCCCGATCCGCTTCAAGCTGACCGCCACGCAGATGATGAACTCCTTCTACATCCCGGAGCTGGCGGGCCAGGTCTACGCCATGCCGGCGATGCAGACCCAGCTCCACGCCGTGAGCAACAAGGTGGTGCACTCGGAAGGCTTCTCGGCCAATTACTCGGGCCGCGGCTTCTCGGACATGCGCTTCAAGTACCACGCCGTGCCGGCCGCCGAATTCGACCAGTGGGTGCAGGCCACCAAGGCCGCCAACGCCGCCCTGAAGCTGGACCGCGCCAACTACCTCGTGCTGGAAAAGCCGAGCGAGAAGGAACCGATCAAGCGCTACGGCGACATCGAACCCGGCCTGTTCAACGCCATCGTCGACCGCTGCGTCGGCCCGGGCAAGGTCTGCATCAGCCAGATGCACGCCGCCGACCAGGCCCGCGCCAAGATCGTCGCCGAACTGTGCAACGACCCGCGCGCCGTCCAGAACACCGTCTCACTGAAGAAGCAAAATGTCGCAACCAACTGATCACCTGATTTTCGGCCGTCTGGGCTGGGACGCGATTCCCTACCATGAGCCTATCCTGATGGCGACCTTCGCCGCCGTCGCCCTCGGCGGCCTGGCGCTGTTCGCCCTCATCACCAAGTTCCGCCTGTGGGGCACGATCTGGCGCGACTGGATCACTTCCATCGACCACAAGAAGATCGGCATCATGTACATGATCCTCGGCCTGGTCATGCTGCTGCGCGGCTTCGCCGACGCGGTCATGATGCGCATGCAGCAGATGGTCGCTTTCGGCGACAACCCCGGCTTCCTGCCGCCGCACCACTACGACCAGATCTTCACCGCCCACGGCGTGATCATGATCTTCTTCGTGGCGATGCCGCTGGTGACGGGCCTGATGAACTATGTGGTTCCGCTGCAGATCGGCGCGCGCGACGTGGCGTTCCCGTTCCTGAACAACTTCTCGTTCTGGATGACGACCTTCGGCGCCATCCTGGTGATGATCTCCCTGTTCGTGGGCGAGTTCGCGCGCACCGGCTGGCTGGCGTATCCGCCGCTGTCCGGCATTCTCGCCAGTCCCGACGTAGGGGTGGACTACTACATCTGGTCCCTGCAGATCGCGGGCGTGGGCACGCTGCTCTCGGGCGTGAACCTGGTCGTCACCATCGTCAAGATGCGCGCGCCCGGCATGTCGCTGATGAAGATGCCCGTGTTCACCTGGACCTCGCTGTGCACCAACGTGCTGATCGTCGCCGTGTTCCCGGTGCTGACCGCCACCCTGGCCATGCTGTCCATGGACCGCATGTTCGGCACCAATTTCTTCACGAACGACCTGGGCGGCAACCCCATGATGTACGTGAACCTGATCTGGATCTGGGGCCACCCCGAGGTCTACATCCTGGTGCTGCCGGTGTTCGGCGTGTACTCGGAGGTGGCGTCCACCTTCTCCGGCAAGCGCCTGTTCGGCTACACCTCCATGGTGTACGCGACCGTCGTGATCACCATCCTGTCCTACCTCGTGTGGCTGCACCACTTCTTCACGATGGGTTCGGGCGCGAGCGTGAACTCGTTCTTCGGCATCACGACGATGATCATCTCGATCCCGACCGGCGCCAAGATCTTCAACTGGCTGTTCACCATGTACAAGGGCCGCATCCGCTTCGAGCTGCCGATGATGTGGACCGTCGCTTTCATGTGCACCTTCGTGGTGGGCGGCATGACCGGCGTGCTGCTGGCCGTTCCGCCGGCCGACTTCGTGCTGCATAACTCGCTGTTCCTGATCGCGCACTTCCACAACGTGATCATCGGCGGCGTGCTGTTTGGCCTGTTCGCCGCGATCAACTACTGGTTCCCGAAGGCCTTCGGCTTCAAGCTCGATCCGTTCTGGGGCAAGGTCTCGTTCTGGTGCTGGCAGGTCGGCTTCTGGATCACCTTCGTGCCGGTCTACGTCCTGGGCCTGATGGGCGTGACCCGCCGCGTGAGCCACTTCGACGACCTGTCGCTCAAGCCCTGGTTCTGGGCGGCCGGCATCGGCACCGCCATCATCGCCGTCGGCGTGCTCGCCATGCTGATCCAGTTCGCCGTCAGCTTCATGCGCCGCAAGCAGCTGCGCGACTTGTCCGGCGACCCGTGGAACGGCCGCACCCTGGAGTGGTCCACCTCGTCGCCGCCGCCGGAGTACAACTTCGCATTCACCCCGGTCGTGCACGACAACGACACCTGGGCCGACATGAAGGAGAACCGCTTCCAGCGTCCGACTTCCGGTTTCGTCGACATCCACATGCCGGCCAACACCTGGGCGGGCTTCACCATCGCGGCGTTGTCCGCGGTGTGCGGCTTCGCGCTGATCTGGCACATGTGGATCATCGCCGTCGTGTTCTTCTTCGCGACCGTCGGCGTGACCATCGTCCATACCTTCAACTACAAGCGCGACTTCTACGTCAAGGCCGACCACGTGGCCAAGGTGGAAGGCGAGCGCACCCGCATGCTGGAAAGCCTGGCTTAAGAATGAGTACCGTCACTGCACAAGGCGCTCCGGGCGCCGACCTGTCCAGCCGCTACTACGTGGCGCACCATCATCCGGAAAACGGCACCCTGCTCGGTTTCTGGATCTACCTGATGAGCGACTGCCTGTTGTTCGCCTGCCTGTTCGCGGCGTATGCGGTCCTCGGCCACAGCTACGCGGGCGGCCCGACCGGCGCGGAGCTGTTCGACCTGCCGCTGGTGGGCCTCAACACGGCCTTCCTGCTGCTGTCGTCTATCACCTACGGCTTCGCCATGCTGGCGGCCCAGGGGCAGAAGAAGAACGCGACGCTGGCCTGGCTGGCTATCACCGGCCTGTTCGGCGCGGCCTTCATCTACTTCGAGGTGTATGAGTTCCTGCACTTGATCCACGAAGGCGCCGGTCCGCAGCGCAGCGGCTTCCTGACCGCGTTCTTCTCGCTGGTCGGCACCCACGGCCTGCACGTCAGCTCCGGCATCATCTGGCTGATCACGCTGATGATCCAGGTGTCCAAGCACGGCCTGGGCGAAGCGAACATGCGCCGCCTCATGTGCCTGTCGCTGTTCTGGCACTTCCTGGACGTCGTCTGGATCGGCGTCTTCACCTTTGTCTACCTGATGGGAGTCCTGCCGTGAGCGCACACGACCACAACCACGACCATGGCCACGCCGTTCACGCGCATGGCTCGATGAAGGACTACGTGATCGGCTTCGTGCTGTCGGTGATCCTGACGGCGATTCCGTTCTGGCTGGTGATGAACAAGGTGATCGAGAAATCGAGCACCCTGGCGGTGGTGATCCTCGCGCTGGCCGCGGTGCAGATCCTGGTGCACATGGTGTACTTCCTGCACATGAACACCAAGTCGGAAGGCGGCTGGAACATGCTGGCGCTGATCTTCACCGGCGTGCTGGTGGTGATCCTCCTGAGCGGCTCGATCTGGGTGATGTACCACCTCAATCACAACATGATGCCGGGCATGGCCCAGGGTGTGGGCGCATCGGCCCAGACCATGCGCGACATGCCGTGATGTCCGGGCGCGTTCCCGACGGCGCAGCGCGGCCCGCCTGGGTGCGCGTGGCTGCTGTCGTGGGCGCGCTTTGCTGTATCGCCGTTTTCCTGGCGCTCGGCACCTGGCAGGTGCAGCGCTTGCAGTGGAAGAGGGCGCTGATCGCGCGCGTGGACCAGCGCGTGCATGCGGCGCCCGTTCCCGCTCCTTCCGGCCCCGTTACGCGCGAAGGCCACGAATACCTCCACGTCGTCGTCGACGGCGTCTATCTCCCGAACCATGACACGCTGGTGCAGGCCGTGACCGATCTCGGACCGGGTTACTGGGTCATGACGCCCCTGTGCCGTGCCGATGGCAGTGTCGTCCTGATCAATCGCGGCTTCGTCCCGGTAGCCCCCGTCATCCCCGCGCAAGCGGGGACCCCTGGTGCGCCGCATGCCGACAATACGAGCAGCACCGCGACGCAACCTACCAGTGGTCCCCGCGTGCGCGGGGATGACTGTGTGGGGGGGGCGACAGTGTCGGTCAGTGGCCTGCTCCGCCTTACCGAACCCTCCGGCGCTTTCCTGCGCAAGAACGACCCGGCCGCCAACCGCTGGTACTCGCGCGAC
>DASRUW010000421.1:0-10979 GCA_035655255.1 Telluria sp.
CGCGCCACGGAGCCGATGTTCCCGGCCCGGCTGGTTTCCACCAGAATCACCCGCAGGCGGCCAAAGACAGACGTATCGAAAAAATTCGTGTTCATTTAAAATAGACAGATTCGCGCTGGGATTGTACCGCGCCGCTCTTTAATTCTTTCTCGACTTTTCGCCGCGTCCGGCCGCTTTCCCCAGAGGGAGCGGCGGCCTGCGGCGTCATTCACAGGAACCGATCGTCATGCACCCCATGCTCAACACGGCCGTCAAGGCCGCGCGCCGCGCCGCCACCATCATCAACCGCGCCACCTTCGACCCGGACCGCATCGTTGTGACAGAAAAACAACACAACGACTTCGTCACGGACGTGGACACGGCCGCCGAGCAGGCGATCATGGAAGTGCTGTCCAAGGCCTATCCCGACCACAAGTTCCTGGCCGAGGAATCCGGCCCCTCCGCCGGCCTGAATGACGAGACGGAATTCTGCTGGATCATCGACCCGCTCGATGGCACCACCAACTTCATGCACGGCTTTCCCCAATACTGCGTCTCGATCGCGCTGGCCCAGCGCGGCGTCGTCACGCAGGCGCTGGTCTACGACCCCGTGCGCAACGACCTGTTCACCGCTTCCAAGGGCGGCGGCGCTTTCCTGAACGACAAGCGCATCCGCGTGACCCGCAACGACCGCCTGGCCAACGCCCTGGTCGCCTCCGGCCACGGCCCCGGCCCGGCCGCCGCCGAAGACTACATGAAGATGTACGGCGCCCTGGCCCCGCGCTGCCAGGCCATCCGCAAGGCCGGCGCCGCCGCGCTCGACCTGGCCAACGTGGCCGCCGGCCGCTGCGATGCCTTCTTCGAGAAGAACCTCAAGCCCTGGGACGTCGCCGCGGGCGCCCTGCTGGTGTCCGAAGCCGGCGGCATCGTCGGCGAATTCAACGGCGAATCCGAATTCATGAAAGACGGCGCCACCATCCTCGCCGGCAACCCGAAAGTCTTCGCCCAGATGGTGCCGGTCCTCACCCCGTTCCGCTGATTTCAGACCTTTCCATGCGTCAACCCCGGAGGGGTGTTATACTCCGGGTCGCGCGATGGCATCGTTTCCACGATGGGGCCATCGGCCCCCTCCCTTAACTTTCCCAAGCAGCCAATGATGTTTTCAGAACTCGGCTTGTCCGACGCGCTCCTGCGCGCCGTGACCGAAGCCGGCTACACCACTCCGACTCCCATCCAGCAGCAGGCCATTCCCGCCGTCCTCGGCGGCGGCGACCTGCTGGCGGGAGCCCAGACCGGCACCGGCAAGACCGCCGGCTTCACCCTGCCCATCCTGCAGCGTCTGTCCACCGACGCCAACGGCCTCGCCCTCAAGAGCAAGACCGGACCCCGCCCGATCCGCGCCCTGGTCCTGACGCCCACCCGCGAACTGGCCGCCCAGGTCGAGGAAAGCGTGCGCGTCTACGGCAAGTACACGCATCTGAACTCCGCCGTGATCTTCGGCGGCGTCGGCATCAACCCGCAGATCGCCATGCTCAAGCGCGGCGTGGACATCCTGGTCGCCACCCCGGGCCGCCTGCTGGACCACCTGTCCCAGAAAACCGTGGACTTGAGCAAGATCGAGCTGCTGGTGCTGGACGAAGCGGACCGCATGCTCGACATGGGCTTCATCCACGACATCCGCAAGGTGCTGGCCGCCCTGCCGCCCAAGCGCCAGAACCTGCTGTTCTCGGCCACGTTCTCGGACGAGATCAAGGCGCTGGCCGACAAGCTGCTCGATTCCCCGGCCACGATCGAAGTCGCGCGCCGCAATTCGACGGTCGAGGTGATTGCCCAGATGGTGCACCCGGTCGACCGCGACAAGAAGCATCCGATGCTGTCGCACCTCATCAAGTCGAACAAGTGGACCCAGGTGCTGGTGTTTACCCGCACCAAGCATGGCGCCAACCGCCTGGTCGAGCAGCTCGGCAAGGACGGCATCAACGCCATGGCCATCCACGGCAACAAGAGCCAGGCGGCGCGCACCCGCGCGCTGGCCGAGTTCAAGGACGGCACCCTGCAGGTGCTGGTGGCGACCGACATCGCCGCGCGCGGCATCGACATCGACCAGCTGCCCCACGTCGTCAACTTCGAGCTGCCCAACGTGCCGGAAGACTACGTGCACCGCATCGGCCGCACCGGCCGCGCCGGCGCCACGGGCGAAGCCGTGTCGCTGGTGTGCGTGGACGAGAACCACCTGCTCAAGGACATCGAGCGCCTGATCAAGCAGACCTTGCCGCGTCAGGTGATCCCGGGCTTCGAGCCGGATCCGACCGCGCGCCCGCAGCCGATCCAGCTGCGCAGCGGGGCGCCGGGGCACCGCAACGGAGCGCCGCGCGGACAAGGCCAAGGCCGGGCTCAAACCCAGGGCCGGGGTCAGACCCCAAGCAATAAGCCTGCTGGTGGTGGTCGTGCCCAGCAAGGGCGTGGCCAGCCGCGCAGCCAGGGGCAGCGCGCGCGCAACGCCTGAGGCAGCCCGGGCTTTGGTAGGATGGCGGCATGCCCCGACTTGCCGCCAACCTGAGCCTCCTGTTTCCGGAACAGCCTTTCCTCGACCGCTTCGCCCGCGCCCGCGCGGCGGGGTTCGATGCGGTCGAATTCCAATTTCCCTACGCTTTTCCCGCCGCCGAGATCGCGGACGCGGCCCGTGCCGCGCAGGTCGCGATCGTCTTGCACAACCTGCCGCCCGGCGACTGGGCGCGCGGCGAACGCGGCTTGGCTTGCGACCCGGCGCGGCAAGGCGACTTCGCGCGCAGCGTGGACCTGGCGCTGGCATACGCGCAGACGCTCGGCGTGCCGCGCCTGCATTGCATGGCGGGCCTGCCGCCCCCGGGCGCCGACCGTGAGGCCGTACGGCGGACCTACGTCGCCAACCTGCGCCACGCGGCCAAGCAAGCCGCCGGGGCCGGCATCGCCCTGCTGATCGAGCCGCTCAACCAGTTCGACGTGCCCGGCTACTTCCTGGCCACGCCGGCCCAGGCGGCCGCCATCATCGCCGACGTCGGCGCCCCCAACCTCAAGCTCCAGTGCGACCTCTACCACTGGCAGCGCATCCAGGGCGAGCTGGCCGCGACCGTGCGCGCCCTGTTTCCCCTGATCGGCCACGTCCAGATCGCGGACAATCCGGGCCGCCACGAGCCCGGCACGGGCGAAATCAACTACCCCTTCCTGCTCGACCTGTTGGACGAACTCGGCTACGACGGCTGGGTCGGCTGCGAATACGTCCCGCGCGGCGACACCCTGGCCGGCCTGGCCTGGCGCGACAGCTTGAGCACGAGCAAGACCTAAGCGCGGCGGCGGCGCAACAATGCGGTTCGGCCGCCTTCCGCCCGGCCGGAAAGGAGCACCATGCGCCTGCTCGCCCGCCTCGTCCTCGGTCTTTCCCTGGCCCTCGCCGGCTGCGCCGGCACGGCGCCGGTCAGCCTGCAGGAAGTGCGCGACTTCGCCGACGCCTCCACCAAGCTGGCCGGGTAAGCCGAAATGTCGACGCGCTTTCGCGACACCTACCAGCGCGAGCAGCCCTACCTGAGCCCGGTCGCCGACCGCCTCGCGCGCGAGAACGACGCGCGCCGCAAGGCGGTGTACGAGGACTTCATCAGCGCGCAGAAGGCCGTGGTGCTCTACATGCAGACCCTGTCCGCGCTGGCGGGCGACACCCGCTACGACCTGTCGGGCCGGGTCGACGACCTGGGCCTGGCGATTCGCGCCAGCGCCGACACCGGCATCGAGCGCCGCCACGTCGTGGCCTACACCGGCCTGACGCGCCTGCTGACGCGGGTGATCGCTTCCGGCTACCAGAACCGCAGCGTGGAAACCATGGTGCGCGACGGCGACGCCGACCTGCAAACCCTGCTCGACGGCATGATCACCCTGCTGCGCTATTACATGAAAACCCACGAGAACGAAAAGAAGACCGTGCTCGGCATCTTCGACGTGGAAATCCCGATGGCGGTCAAACCCCAGGACCGCATGCTGGTGACCCTGGCCAAGGTCCACTACGCCAACAAGGCCACCGAATACCGGCTCATCGACCGCCGCTACGACCTGGCCCTGCAAGGCCTGCAGAAGGTGCAGCTCGGCCACCGCCTGCTGGTGGACAACCTGCACGACCTGACCCGCGACGAGGTGCGCGCCGCCCTGCTGCACATCGTGCGCGACCTGCGCGACGTGCGCGCCGGCCTGGTCGGCGATTCCTATTGACGCGCCCGGAGGCCCCATGCCCGCCCTGTCCACCCCCGCCGAGATCGAAGCCCTGGCCGACCAGCTCGGCGCCGCCGCGGACGCACTGCACCGCCGCATCGTGCAAGACCTGGCCGCGCGCCAGGGCGAGCCCGTGCCCGAGGCCGACCGGGCCGTCCTGCGCCAGTTGCTCGACGACGAAATGACGCTGCGCCAGAACGCCAACGCGCTCTACGCGGACGCCGCCGCCCGCGTGGTGGCGGGCCTGCCCCGGGCCCAGGCCAGCGTGATGCGCCTGACCGCCGACGCGGCGGAAAAGATCCATGCCATCGCGAAACTGAGCGACGGCCTCGGCGTGGTGACGGCCCTGGGCGCCTTCGCCGCGGCCGCCCTGTCCGGCCAGCCGGCGGCCATCGCCACCGCCTTCGACAAGCTGCGGCGCCAGGTCAAGGCGGCCCGGGCCGACGCCTGAGCTCTGGCAAGCGTGCGCCGGTTTCGCGTGGGCGCGGTTCGCGCTACACTGAAAGCCAGCGCCGCGCCGCAGCGGCATCGACTTTCTGGAGCGCCACCATGCCTACCGCGTACCACCGGGCCCGCCATGCGCCGCGCGCCCCATCCGCCTGAACCGTCATCCCATGGCTTCCTTGACCCAGCCACAACTGGACGAGCTCCGGCGCGCCCTCCAACGCCGCCAGGCCGAGCTGGCCGACCAGGCGCGCGCGGACCCCGTGCGCGGCTCCGGCGACCTGCCGGTGGCGGAGGTCGAGACCTCGCCGGCGGACAAGGCCACCAACCGCCTGCTCAACGACCTGGCCCTGGAGGCGGCCGGCCAGCACCTGGCCCAGCTCGGCCTGATCCGCGCGGCGCTGGCCAAGATGGACGAGGGTGAGTACGGCCTGTGCGAGCAATGCGGCAACGACATCGGCTTCGCCCGCCTGCAGGCGCGGCCGGAGGCGCCCCTGTGCATCGCCTGCCAGGCGCGCGCGGAGAAACGCTGAGCTCATGCAATGCCGCAGTACAATAGCGACCTTCGCCGTCGATCGAGGGATTGCATGAAGCGTCTGATCCTGTTGTGCCTGGCCCTGCTGTGCGCCGCCTGCAGCGGCATGCTGCCGGACTCGAACAAGGAACCGGTCGTGCCGTGGACCAGCTACGGCGAAGCGGAAGCGGCCTTCGGACGCATCCTCCCCAACCGCACCACCCTGCCCCAGCTCAAGGCGCTCGGCTTCGATCCGCAGCGGGTGCCGAACATGACCATCCTGTCCCACGCCGACCTGCTGCGCCGGCTGGAAGCGATGGTCAATTTCGAGGGCAGCAAGCTCGATCCGGCGATCCGCCGCTGCGTGGACGCGCGCCAGGCCTGCTTCGGCTACCACATCGAATTGCAGAAGATCGAGCGGGAACGGGTGGGGAACTTCTTCCTGGACTTCCTGAACTTCAAGCGCGTCACCAACGTACGCGGCTGGAGCGTGGACGCGCTCATCCTGATCAGCAACAACGTGGTGGTGTACAAGAGCTGGAGCGGCAAGCCGAACATCAGCGAAGTGGAACAGGAACGCCACCCCCTGGGCCCGCTCCAGGGCGCCGGCCAGTCGGTCCGCTAGGCGGGCCGGCCCCGTCTAGCTCCAGTCCAGCTCGCGGATCTTGCTGACCTGGCGGCGCGCCAGCATGGTCCAGATCTGCAGGGCTTCCTTCTTGCCGGCTTTCATGCGGCGCGGCTGGGCCAGCGCCATCTCGCAGTCCTTGTCCGACCATTCCTCGAAGCGCAGCTCGCCGTTGCTGCGCACTTCCGCCTCGTACATGAGGCCGTCGTCGTAGCCGAAGCGCAAGGTCGCGCTGGCCGGCTCGTGAAGGTCACCCTTCTTGCCGAAGATCTCGCCGAGCACGGCGGCAAGCTGCTTTTCCGTCGGGGCGGAGATCTCCTTCCCGTCGTGCGCGGTGAGCGTCACCCATGCCTGCGTCATTGCCGCCTCCCCTGATCTCGGTCGAGTCCGGTACTGCTGGGCCTATCATACCGAAAAAAACGGCGCTGGAAAGCGACTGTCGCAGTCTAGCCGCACCCGCTCAGTGCAGCGGATGGGCGGGTTGCAAGGGATCGAAATCGGTCCAGTCGCCGTCCTCGATGTGCCCGTCGGCGCGCTCGATGTCCTGGGCGCCCAGGCGGCGCAGGAGGGCCAGGGCCCGGTCTTCCTCGTCCTGGCTGTCGACCTCCACGGCCAGCATCATGCCGGCGTGGCGCGGCTCCTCGGCGTTGGTGCGCGGGTCGCCGTCGGCATGCTGCTCCGGTTCGCCCGTCTCCTTCATGCGGTGGAAGCTGTACAGGGAACCGACATGGGCCCCGACCGCGCCGCCCACCAGCACCCCGAGCGGTCCGGTGACGGGGGCCGTGGCCGCGCCCAGGGCCGCGCCGACCGCGCCGCCGGTGACTTCGCCGGCCAGCACGCCCCGCCCGGATTCCTTGGCGCCGGGCGACACCAGGTGGTCGCCGCCCAGCGGCGTGCGGTTGTGCTGCCCCGCCTGGCTGACGAAGAAGCCGCAGATGTGGTCCGCGGGAAAGCCCGCGTCGACCAGCTCGCTGCGGGCGCGCTTGACGTCGTCCTGCAGCTCGAAATGTCCGGCGAGAATGGTAGCCATGCTGTCACCTCCTGATTGCAAACCAGGCCCCAGCATGGACAAAGTGGCGCGCGCCTTCCGTTCGTCAGCGCACCTTGCCTAGTGCCACTGGCCGTAGCTGGCCTCGTAGGACGGCAGCGGTTCCGGCGGCGGCGCCGCGATCCAGGCGCGCGGGTCGGCGCGGAAGTAGGCCAGCAGCTGGCCGTACAGTTCCGGATGCCAGGCGGCGAGCGCGTGCGGCCGGGTGAAATAGGTTTCCGCCGCGACGGCGAAGAATTCGGCCGGATCGGTCGCGCCGTAAGGATCGAGCACGGGCGAGGCGCCATAGGCCGCCTCGCGCCGCAGGCGGCGGAACTCGCGGCTGAACACGTCGGACCAGCTGGCGTAGCGGGACGGGTCTCCCAGGTAGGGCGCGCCGTTGGTGGCGCCCGCTTCGCTGTCGAGCTGGTGGGCGAATTCGTGCAGGACCACGTTGGTGGCGCCTTCCCAGTCGGCGCTGGCCTGCTGCACGTGGTCCCAGGACAGGATCACGCGGCCGTCGCCCCAGGACTCGCCGAGCAGGCCATGGCGCGTTTCCGTCACCACGCCGGCGCCGTCCACTTCCTTGCGCGGCACCATGAATTCGGTGGGATACAGGAGGATGGCGTGCAGGCGCGGATAGACGCGCGAGGGCCGGTCCAGCAGCAGCAGGCAGGCCTGGGCCGCGACCGTGATGCGCATCTCCTCCGTCACCTCCAGGCCGGCGCAGCCGACGAAGGTCTTCTGGTGCAGGAACTGGCGCACCAGCGCCAGCAGTTGCTGCTGCTGGGGCGCGCTCAGGGCCGCGTAGAACGGAATGCTGGCGCGCAGGACATGCAGCTGCGCTTCGCTCCACGGGCGGGCGAGCGCGCGGCGCAGGCGCCAGCGCGGCCACCACAGGGCCGCGCCGCCGGCGGCCGCCAGCAGCAGGATCGCAATCAGGGCTTCCATCGGTCTCCTTCACGGAAGTAGGTCTCGAGTTCGTCGGCGCCGCCGATCCGCTTGCCGCCGATGAAGACCTGGGGCCAGGACGCGGCGCCCGACACGGCGCGCAGGGCGGAGCTGTTGATGCGCTGGTCCTGTTCGATTTCGGTGTAGGCCACGCCGTGCTGGCGCAGCAGCTCCTTGGCGCGGGCGCAGTGCGGACAGCCGGGCTTGGCGAAGATGAGGACGGGCTCGGGGATCTTCACGTCCGGCTGCAGGTAGCGCAGCATGGTCTCGGCGTCGGAGACCTCGAAGGGGTCGCCTTCCTGCTCCGGCTCGATGAAGATCTTCTGGATGATGCGATCCTTGACCAGCATGGAGTAGCGCCAGGACCGCATGCCGAAGCCGAGGTCGCGCTTATCGACCAGCATGCCCATGCCGCGCGTGAAGTCGCCATTGCCGTCGGGGATGACGGTGATCTGGTCGGCTTCCTGGCCCTGCTTCCACTCGTTCATGACGAAGGCGTCGTTGACCGCGATGCAGACGATGTCGTCCACGCCGTTGCGCTTGAACAGGGGCGCGAGCTCGTTGTAGCGCGGCAGGTGGGCCGAGGAGCAGGTCGGCGTGTAGGCACCCGGCAGCGAGAACACGACCACGGTCTTGCCCTTGAACAGTTCATCGGTCGTGATGTCGCGCCACTGGTCGCCGGGGCGGGCCTTGAACGTCACTTGCGGGACGGGTTTTCCTTCGAGCGAATCGGGCGTGGGCAGCATGGGCTTCTCCTGTTGGGCTGGCAGATGGGGCGGCTTGTCGGGATTTCAATAGGAAAACAGCGCCGCGGGCCCGAAGGCCGACGGCGCTGCCTGGCAAGCGGAACGGATGTCAGTTGGTGGCGGCGGCCGGTTCCTTCGGCGTCAGGGCCGGGGCGGGACCGAACAGGGCCGTCACCAGCGGGTCGCGGCCGACCGGGTTGCGGTTGACGCGGATGGCGTAATGGGTGTCGTCCGCCAGGATGTGGAAGTGGCGGCCGGTGCCGGCCATGGCTTGCTCGCGCAGGCCGGGACGCTCCTTGCGCGGCGGCGCGCCCTCGCGCTTGGGCTGGGCGATGGCCGCCAGGAAGGCCTTGACCCGCTCGGGGTCGGGCGAGATCTGGTACACGGCCTTGCCGAGATAGGTGGCGGTGCCTTCGACGTAGCGGGCCAGTTCGATCACCCCGGCCTCGCGCAGGTCGCGGATGTACTTGCGGGCGCCGGAAGGTGAAAACTTGAGGAACCAGGCGATCTCGTCGGCCAGCATTTCGTGGTCCATCAGCTCGTTGATCAGCTTTTGCATGTTCTCGATGCGGCGCTGGGTGGCGGAGGTGGAACGCACCCGTTCGATCGGGGCCAGGGAAATCGGGGCCCGTTCTGCAGGTTGGGGCGGGACACGCTCAATGAGGCCATTGGCGCTGACACGCGAAGTGGTCATTTGTGCGGCGGCCTGGGCAGTCGAAGTCTGATTGTGCATGTTGATAGCTCCATATACGGTTTGACACTATGGAAGGAAGCGCGGCTGTTCGCTGGTGCCTGCGTTCGACAGCGGGCAGCGCATACAGTTCCCTTCCCGACTGAGGTGAAGATTGCCGATTTGACAGAAACCGGTCTGTGCGCCATCCAACATAAGGGGGCGTTTTCACCGACTAGCGGTCAATACGGTGCGATCGCGCCGCGTTGAATGGACGGCAAGACTTGGCGGGGGACGCTACAATGTCCTTTTGCCCATTTCCGCGCTTTGCCGATGCGTTTCGCCCGCTCCTGCCTGCTGCCGCTGCTGTTCCCCCTGTCCGCCTGGGCCGGGACGGAAACCCTGATCGACCTGGTGGCGGTGCCCAACAGCGCGGGCCTGGGCGCCCTGCAGCGCGTGGCCTACACGCCCTACCGCGGCGCGGCGGCCGGCCTCGACCTCATCCCGCTCTACATCTACGAAGGGCCGAAGGTGTATTTGCACGGCACCCGCGTGGGCTGGAAGCTGCGCGAGAAGGAGCGCTACGGGCTGGACGTGTTCGTCGACTACCGCTACGAGGGCTTCCCGTACGAAAAGACGCCGGCCATCCTGGCGGGCATGCGCAAGCGCGATCCGGCGGTGGACCTCGGCGTGAGCTACCGCTACCGCCGGCCCTACGGCAATTTCGACCTCGAGTACCTGCACGACGCCAACCACACCCACCACGGCAGCGAGGCCCGCTTCGAATACTCGATCGACCTGGACGCCGGCCGCTGGCAGTTCCGCCCGGCGCTGAGCTTTGCGCGGCGCAGCGGGCCGCTCAACGATTACTACTACGGCGTGCGCGCCGACGAGGCCACGCCCACCCGCCCGGCCTACCACGCCGCCGCCGGCACCGACTGGTCGCTCAACCTGTACGCCTCTTACACGCTGACCGAGCGCTGGCGCGCGCTGGGCAGCATCGGCTTCATCCACCATTCGGACCAGGTGCGGCGCAGCCCCATCGTCGAGGACAAGGCCGAACCCAGCCTGCAATTCGGCGTGGCCTATGACTTCGGCAGCCACCAGCCCTATTCCGCGCCGAACGAGCCGCTGCGCCTGCGCCTGTTCGCGGGACGGGCGACGGAATGCAATTTCCTGCCGGCCGTGACCTTCCGTTGCGGCTCGACCCGCTCGCAGGACGACACCCGCCTGTGGGGCTTCGACCTGAGCCGTCCGCTGGTCGAGGACGTGCACGGCTGGCCGCTCGACTTCACGGCCGCGGTGGGCCTGCTGGCGCACGACGAGCGCGGCGTGCAGCCGGACGGCGTGCAGCTCAACGCCCAGATCAAGGCCTTGTACTACGGCTTCCCCTGGAGCCGGCGGGTCAAGACCCGGCTCGGCTTCGGCGCCGGCTTTTCCCTTGCCCAGCGCGTGCCCCTCACCGAGGAACGCGACCAGAGCCGGCGCGGACGCGCTACCTCGCGCCTGCTCAACTATCTCGATCCCACCATCGACGTCTCCGTGGGCGACCTGCTGGGCGTGCCGCGCTGGCACGACAACTACCTCGGCATCGGCATTTCCCACCGCTCCGGCATCTTCGGCACTTCCCAACTGCTTGGAAACATCAACGGCGGCTCGAACTATTTCTACGCCTACGTCGAAACGAAGTTGTAGTAACAACACCACACTGCAGCGCAGCATGTTAGGCAGCGCACGGACCCTGACGGGCTCCCGCCCCTACCCTCGTGGTCGGACCTCCGCCTCCT
>DASRUW010000422.1:0-2870 GCA_035655255.1 Telluria sp.
ACCGGACGCATCTGCGTCGCGGCACTGAACTCACGCAACATTGGCCACGTCATTAGCGCAATTGCAAAAGTACTGTAGGTTATTTGGGCTATTGGTATGCGTCGCAACGCATACCAATACAGCGAAAACCCCGCGTCTTCCTTGACACTCCGGACGATTCACCACTATAATTCTGCTTCTTTTCCCTGATAGCTCAGTCGGTAGAGCGACGGACTGTTAATCCGCAGGTCCCTGGTTCGAGTCCAGGTCGGGGAGCCAGAATCTGAAGAGGCCCCGCGAGCAATCGCGGGGCCTTTTTGTCTATGGATGATGTATGGCGAAGAAAAAAGAAGAGCTTGACCCGGAAACCTTGGCTTTGATCCAATGGTGCATTGAAGTCGAAGGCTGGCTTGTCAAGGGTGGCGCCACCGAGGCGCAGGCGCAGGAGCACATCGAGGAAAACGTCGAGTGGTTCACCGACCTGTTCTACGACGGCCTGACGCCCGCAGAGGCGGCCAAGGAAGCCCTGGCCTGAGGAGTCCCCACGCATGAATTTCGCCGCGCTCGGTCTGTCCGCGCCGCTCCTGGAAGCGCTGCAGGAGCTGGCCTATACCACGCCCACGCCGATCCAGTGCCAGGCCATCCCTGCCGTGCTGGCCGGCCGCGACCTCATGGCGATCGCCCAGACCGGCACCGGCAAGACGGCCGCCTTCGCCCTGCCGCTGCTGCAGGACCTGGCCGCGAACGGTCCGGCCGTGACCTCGAACCACGTGCGCGCGCTGGTGCTGGTGCCCACGCGCGAGCTGGCCGAGCAGGTCTACCAGAGCCTGCGCAAATACGGGGCCAGGCTGCCGCTGCGCATGCTCGTGGCGTACGGCGGCGTCAGCATCAATCCGCAAATGATGGCGATGCGCAAAGGCGTCGACGTGCTGGTGGCGACGCCGGGTCGCCTGCTGGACCTGCAGCGCCAGAACGCGCTGCGTTTCGGCCAGCTGCGTTCCATCGTGCTGGACGAGGCGGACCGCATGCTCGATCTCGGCTTCGCGCGTGAACTCGACGAGGTGTTTTCCCAGCTGCCCGCGCGGCGTCAAACCCTGCTGTTCTCGGCCACGATGCGCGACGAAATCCGCGCCCTGGCCGCGCGCCGCCTGCGCGATCCGCTGACCGTCGACGTCAGCCCCAAGCAGACCGCGGCCAGCACGGTCCGGCACACCGTCATCACCACCGACAAGAAGCGCAAGCTCGAGCTGTTCCTGCACCTGATGAAGCAGCGCAAATGGGGCCAGGTGCTCGTTTTCGCCAAGACCCGCGCCGGGGTCGAGGAGCTCGTCACGCAGCTGCAGGCGCGCGGACTGAGCGCCGATTCGATCCATGGCGACAAGCCGCAGCCCGCACGCCTGCGGGCGCTGGAGCGCTTCAAGGCAGGCGAGGTCCAGCTGCTGGTGGCGACCGACGTGGCCGCGCGCGGACTCGATATCGACAGCCTGCCGCTGGTGGTCAATTTCGATTTGCCGATCGTCGCCGACGACTATGTGCACCGTATCGGCCGCACCGGCCGCGCCGGCGCCAGCGGCCAGGCCTTGTCCCTGGTGTGCGCCGACGAGGCGCCTTTGCTGGCGGCGATCGAGCGGGTGCTCAAGCGCACGCTGGAGCGTTCGGAGGAGCCGGGATTCGAGGCCAGCCATCGCGTGCCCGAGACCACCGCCGCCGGTGCGCTCGTCAAGAAGCCGAAGAAACCCAAGAAGAACAAACTTGCCGGAACCGTCGTCACGGAAGACGTCCGCTTCCGCAAGAACTGAGGAGAGCGCAGTGCGCTTCGTTGTCGCGTTGGTGTTGTGGGCCGTCTCCGGTCTTGCGTTCGCAGGGACAGGCGGATGGGAAGCGCCGGCACCCCTGGAGCAGATCGCCATCTGGCCCGGGCAGGCGCCCGACGAGGGCGGCCACGCGCGGCCCGCCGAAAGCGTCAGCCAGTCGTCCAACCTGGTGGCCGGGCGCCCCTGGACGGCGATCCACGACGTCAGCCGGCCGACGATGACCATCTTCCCGCCGAAAGGCAGGAACACGGGCGCCACGATGGTGGTCTTTCCCGGCGGCGGCTTCCACGTGCTGGCCATTGACCTGGAAGGCACCGAGATCTGCGACTGGATGACCGCGAAAGGCATCACCTGCGTGCTGCTCAAGTATCGCGTCCCCGGCACCAACCATTACTACGATGAGAAGTGCAAGTGCCACCGCACGCCCAAGGTGCCGCGTGCCCTGCAGGATGCGCAGCGCACGATCCGGCTGGTGCGTGCCCGCGCGAAGGAGCTGCAGATCGATCCCGCCAGGATCGGCGTGATCGGCATGTCGGCCGGGGGCTACCTGGTCGCCCAGACCAGCAATATCTTTGATCCGGTCTACAAGGCTGTGGACGAGGCGGACAAGATCAGCAGCCGCCCCGACTTTGCCGTCGCGCTCTATCCCGGCCACCTGTGCCGCGACGGCGCCAAGTGGGACCCCACGCTGCACGTCAGCGCACGCGCCACGCCGACCTTCCTCCTGCAGGCGTGGAACGACCCGGTCGACAACAAATGCAACAGCACGCTCTACGCCCGCGCCCTCGACGCCGCCGGCGTGTCGGCCGAGGTGCACCTGTACGCCAAGGGCGGCCATGCCTTCGGCCTGCGCCCGACGGCCGATCCGATCACCGGCTGGCCACACCTGGTCGAGGACTGGCTCAAGGCCATCGGCGTGCTGCGTTAGGCCCCGCACTGACCGGCCGAGCCCTCTTTGCCATGCTTGGGGGGCATCGTCTTCTGGAGGAGCTGATCATGGCCGACAATCTGCAGAATGCCGGGCAGCAGGACCGCGCGCGCATCAACGTCGAAGAGCGCTGGGAAGTGTATCGGAGC
>DASRUW010000423.1:0-2976 GCA_035655255.1 Telluria sp.
GGCCGTGCCGACCGACGTGGAAGACACGCGCAGATTGGACTGGCCATTGCGCTGGCCGATCAGGTAATTCACCCGGAACATGCGGGTCTGCATTGTCAGCGGACGGATGTAGATCCGGGTGCCCTCGATCTTGTAGTCGTAGCCGTACAGCTCGCGGATAGCGTCGAGCGCTTCGACGATGGTCACGTCCTTCAGGTTGGCCGTGATGTTCCCGCTGATCTCGGGTGCGACCAGCATGTTGTAGCGGGTGCCGGTCACCAGCGAGTGGAAGAACTGCTGCGCGGGCACGTTGTTGAAGGCCACGTTGAAGCGTTCCTCGAGCGCCTGGCGCGCCTTGGGCATCTGGTTGGCCAGCGTCGCAACCGGCGGCAGCAGCGCCTGTGCGACGGACTCGTCCACCTGGGCCGGTGCCGGCGCGGACTTGGCGGCGGCGGCCATCTCGCTGCGGATCGTGTCGTACGTCGACGGGGGCGGCGCGCCGGCACAGGCGCCGAGCGCCGCCGCGGCCAGGATGGTCAACAGGGTTCTAAGCATCACTCTTTTTATCCTTATCGCTGCTTCGGCTCGGCCGGTGCGGGGCCCGACGACGGGAACAGCTTGAGCACTTCCCGTTCGGTTCCGCGCCGCAGGACGGCCTCGGTTTCCGTTACCTTCTCGAGCACGGCATCGCGGTGCTTCTGTCCCTGACGCACGGTCTCGCCATCGATGACGGCGACGCGGCGGTGTGGTCCGATCAGGACCGATTGCAGGCGCGGCGCGCTGGACACGACGGCCTCCACGGCCTGTCCCTCCGCATTGACGCGGGCCTCGGGTGGTGGCACCGTCGGATCGGCCACCTGGGCGTGCGCCGCGGCGCTGGTCAGGACGGCCAACAGGAAGCAGAGTCGGGGCTTCACAGTTTCATCCACTTCTGGTCGAGGTTGAGCGTGTACACGGTCAAGGTCAGCCTCGCCTGATCGAAGTCGCGCGCATCGAGCTTGGCCTTGCCCCAGAAGACCTGGGTCGGCATCGCTTCGAGCGCGCCCATGTAATTGAGCATGTCGAGGTAGCTGCCCTGCAGCGTCAGCTCGACGCCATGACGGTACATCAACTCCGGCGGCTTGGACGGCGCCGTGGCCGGCGTTTCCGGCTTGGCGGCGGCCGCCGCGACCAGGGCCGCGCCGTTCACCGGCACCATGCCGGGCGGGAGTTTCGACAAGTCCGGCGCCGGCGCAGCCGCACCACCCGCCTCCTTCACCGCGGCCGCCGTCAGGGCGGCGCTGTTCAGTTCGGCCGGTTTCCTGTCCCCTTCCTTGGTCGGCGCCGGCGGCACGGGATCGACCGCGGCTTCGGACAGGCCCGTCACCGGCAAGGTGCGCAGCGACACCAGGCGCAGCTTGCCGTTCGAACGCAGCATCGCTTCCAGCAGGGGACCGATCTTCTCGGGGGCCACCAGGCCTTTCTGGACGGTGCGCAGGGCCTCGCCGCGCTCGGCGATCTCGGTGTCGAGCTCGGCCAGACGCTTGCGCAGCGGTTCGTCGGGATCGACCTGGGCCGCCTGCACCCGCGCCTCCAGATCCTGGGCCAGCGATGCGATATTGCTCTGCTGTTGGGTCACTTTGGCGCCGAGCGCGGCCTGCTTGGCGGCCAGCGGCGCCAGCACCAGCATGTTGGTCAGGTAGACCAGGACCGCAGCCACACCGGCGAAGGCGAACACCCGCTCGCGCAGCGAAAGCGCGTCGACGCGGGCGGACAGCTTGAGCCAGAGTTCCTTCATTTGGTGGCCTCCACCGCTGGTGCGGACTGAAGCGTAAATTCGATGTATGGCGGCAGCGTAGCAGAATTCTTGCCTGCCTCGGCCTTGGGTGGAGGCGTGAGAATGTTCAGCGCACCGAAAGTCTTGCCCTGGAACTGGCTTTCATGGGCCAGGCGCCCGATGAACTGCGGTACCAGGCCCGCCTGCAGGGCGCGGCCCTCGATCACCACGTCGTCGCCGGCGCCGTTCAGGGTGAAGCCGGTCAGCCACAAGCCGTTCACGCGCGGCTGGGCCAGCGCGCGGAAGAAGCCGGAAAAGCCCGCGGTGTTGCCGGCCACGCCGCGCTCCAGCAAGGACGACACGTTCTTCAAGGCGGCAAGACGGGCTTCCGCGGCAGTCAGCTGCGCTTCGAGCTGCGGGCTCTTCTTGCGCGGCGGATACTGGACCAGCATGGCGGCGATCTGTTCCTGGCGTTTGGCGAGCTGTTCGCTGGAGCGCAGCTCCTCGGCCTTGAGCCGGTTCAAGCTGACCTGGCTGTACGCGGCGAAACCGGCCAGGCCGAGCACCAGCACGCCCAGCGCCTGCGCCATCGCCAGCGCCGTGAAGATCTTCTTCTGCTTGAGGAAGATCGGATTGAAGAGGTTGATCTGCTGGCTCACAGCCGCACCTCCTCCTGGCGCAAGGCCGCGCCCAGCAGAATGAAGAAGCGCTGCTGTTCCGTCCGTTCCGCCAGGGACGGCACGGCCGACAGGTCGAGCACGCTACCGAGGTCGAAAGTGTCGACCGGCGTGTACAGATTGCTCGACAGGTATTCGGCCAGCCCCTCGGCCTGCATCGGCGCCAGCAGCAGCTTGGCGACGCTGACGTAGTTGTACTGGCGGTCGAAGTGGTCGAGCGAACGCTGCAGCTCCAGCGTGATGCGGTCGAAGGTGGCCGTCTTGCGGTCGAAGTCCTCATCGGCGAGCTGAGCCAGAGACACGTCGATCCGGCGCGACAGGTAGAGCTCGCCGCGGAAATTCACGGTAAGCAGGCCGCCATCCTCATTAAATGAAAGCATCGCGAGGCCGCGGCCTTCCGGTTCGAGCAGCGTGGCGATGTTTCGCTGCGCCATTTCCGGAATGTCGATCACCGACACGCCGATGCCGGCGTCGCCGAACAGTTCCTGCTTCTGCCTGATCACGCTGTTGCGTGCGGCGACCGCGAACATGTTGTGCGTGCGCACCGGTGCGTTGAGTTCCACT
>DASRUW010000424.1:0-5131 GCA_035655255.1 Telluria sp.
GAGATGAAGGGGGAGCACACCTGACTAATCTGCGTATCAGGCTCGCGGCCTCGGGAATGACTCAGCCTAGGCATGCTCCGTTTTCCAAGCGTCCTCGGAAATCATAGCGCCCCGACAGGGGCGCCTCAACACGTATAGGGAGTGACGCAATTTGGACGCTCGGCGCGAAATTCACCGCTTTCGCTGCACTGCACTATAATGATTGGCTCCTGTCCGACCAACCTCAGTGCGTTTCATGCGATACGTTTCGACCCGCGCCACCGGCGCGTCCCAAGCCGCGAACTTTTCCGACATCCTGCTGGGCGGCCTCGCGCCGGATGGCGGACTGTATCTTCCCGAAGAATACCCGCGCGTTTCCGGCGCCGAGCTGGACGCCTGGCGCCGCCTGTCCTATGCGGACCTGGCCTATGAGATCCTGCGCAAGTTCGCCACCGACATTCCGGACGACGACCTGAAGGCGCTGGCGGTCAAGACCTACACGCCCGAGACCTACCGCAACGCCCGCCCCGACGAAGCCGCGACCGAGATCACCCCGCTGCGCGTGCTCGAAGAGCGCGACGGCAAGAAGCTGGTCCTGCAAGCCCTGTCCAACGGCCCGACCCTGGCCTTCAAGGACATGGCCATGCAACTGCTCGGCAACCTGTTCGAATACGCGCTGGCCAAGCAGAACGCGGAGCTGAACATCTTCGGCGCGACCTCGGGCGACACCGGCAGCGCTGCCGAATACGCCATGCGCGGCAAAAAGGGCATCCGCGTCTTCATGCTCTCGCCGCACAAGAAGATGAGCGCGTTCCAGACCGCCCAGATGTTCAGCCTGCAGGACCCGAACATCCACAACATCGCCGTCGAGGGCGTGTTCGACGATTGCCAGGACATGGTCAAGGCCGTGTCGAACGACCTGGAATTCAAGGCCCGCCACAAGATCGGCACCGTCAATTCGATCAACTGGGCGCGCGTGGTGGCCCAGGTGGTCTACTACTTCCGCGGCTACCTCAAGGCCACGACCTCGAACGACCAGAAGGTGTCGTTCACGGTCCCGTCTGGGAACTTCGGCAACATCTGCGCCGGCCACATCGCCCGCATGATGGGCCTGCCGATCGACAAGCTGGTCGTCGCCACCAACGAAAACGACGTGCTGGACGAATTCTTCCGCACCGGCGTGTACCGCGTGCGCAAGTCGGCCGAGACCTTCCACACCAGCAGCCCGTCGATGGACATCTCCAAGGCCTCCAACTTCGAGCGCTTCGTGTACGACCTGGTCGGCCGCGACGCCGCCCGCGTGCGCGCGCTGTTCGCCAAGGTGGACAACGGCGGCTTCGACCTGTCCGGGGCGCCGGGCAGCGACGGCGACGAGTTCCGCCGCGTGTCGGAGTACGGCTTCAAGTCCGGTAAATCGACCCACGCCGACCGCATCGCCACCATCCGCGACGTGGCCGCCACCTACGGCATCACGGTCGACACCCACACCGCCGACGGCATCAAGGTCGCGCGCGAGCAGGTGGAAGCGGGCGTGCCGATGATCGTGCTGGAGACGGCGCTGCCGGCCAAATTCAACGAGACCATCCGCGAAGCGCTGGGCCACGATGCCGAGCGCCCGGCCGGTTTCGAGAACATCGAGGCGCTGCCGCAGCGCTACGTGGTGATGGCGCCGAACGTGGATAAAATGAAGGAATTCATCGCCGCCCACACGGGCCTGTGACGCCATGGGATACACGCCGAAACCCCTGATGCCGGTGCGCGATGCGCTCGAACGCATGCTCGGCGCGGCGCGTCCCATTACCGACACCGAAACCCTGGCCACGCTGGAGGCGAACGGCCGGGTGCTGGCGCGCCCCGTCGTGTCCACCCTCGACGTGCCGCCGGCCGACAACACCCAGATGGACGGCTACGCGGTGCGCGCCGCCGATTGCGCGAGCGGCGCGGCGGTGCTGGAAGTGTCGCAGCGCATTCCCGCCGGCGTCGTGGGCGCGCCTTTGGCCGCCGGCACGGCCGCCCGCATCTTCACGGGTGCCTTGATCCCCGCCGGCGCGGACGCGGTCGTCATGCAGGAGCAGTGCGAGACCGCGGAGGACGGCAAGGTCGTGGTGCGCCATGTGCCGCGCCCCGGCGACTGGATCCGCCGCCGCGGCGAGGATATCCAAGCCGGCGCCGAGATCCTGGCCGCCGGGACCCGCCTGCGCAGCCCGGAGCTGGGCCTGGCCGCCTCGGTCGGGCTGGCATCGGTCGCGGTGTACCGCCGCCTGCGCGTCGCCGTGTTCTTCACCGGCGACGAACTGGCTATGCCGGGCGAACCACTGAAACCGGGCGCCATCTACAACTCGAACCGCTTCACCCTGCGCGCGCTGCTGGAAAACCTGGGCTGCGAGATCGGCGACTACGGCATCGTGCCGGACAGCCTGGACGCCACGCGCGCCACGCTGCGCACGGCGGCGCAAGGGCATGACCTGATCATCACCTCGGGCGGCGTGTCGGTCGGCGAGGAAGACCACATCCGGCCCGCCGTGGAAGCGGAAGGGCGCCTCGACCTGTGGCAGATCGCCGTCAAGCCGGGCAAGCCGCTCGCATTCGGGGAGGTCGGCTCGGCCTTCTTCCTGGGACTGCCGGGCAATCCGGTGTCGAGCTTCATCACCTTCCTGCTGTTCGTGCGGCCGTTCATCGAGCGCCTGCAAGGCATGCCGCGGCGCGAACCGCGCGGCTACGCGCTGCGCGCGGACTTCGATTGGCCCAGGCCGGACCGCCGCAACGAATTTCTCCGCGCCCGGATCAACGACGCCGGCGGGCTCGACCTGTTCCCCAACCAGGGTTCCGGCGTCCTCACTTCGACCGTGTGGGCGGACGGCCTGATCGACAATCCACCTGGGCAGGCCATCGCGCGCGGCGACATGGTGCGCTTCCTGCCGTTTTCGGAGCTGATGGCGTGAAGCTGAACGTGAAATTCTTCGCCAGCGTGCGCGAGCAGCTTGGCACCGGCCAGGAGACGATCGTTCTTCCCGCCGGGATCGAGACGGTCGGCCAGTTGCGCGAGCATCTCGCGCAGCGTGGCGGGGCGTGGGCCGAGACGCTGCGCCAGCCCGCCCTGCGCACCGCCTTCAACCACAGCATGTGCGGGGCGGACGCTGCCCTGACCGACGAGGGCGAAGTCGCCTTCTTCCCGCCGGTCACGGGCGGCTGACTACTCCCGGCACAGGGCGCAGGCGGCCTGCTTGCGCATCTGCCTCCAGCGCGCGCCGGTGTACACCAGGGCCGAGAACAGGCCCCAGCCGAAGGACTGCGCCAGCACGTCATCCAAGGCAAGCCCCTTGAAGAGGTTCACGCCGATCAGCAGCATGGTGGCGATGCCGGCGGCAAAGAGGTACATGCGGACCCAGTATTCATGCGTTTTCATGGCGTTTCCTTTCACAGGGATTTGAGATAGGCGCGGATGGCGTCGTTCACTTGCTGCGGCTGGTCGATCATCGCGAAGTGGCGGGCGGGCGAAACCGGCACCACGTTCAGCTTGGGCGTGCCGTTCATCAGCGTGCGGTAGTAGTCGGCCTTGGCGGCGGCGCTGATGGTCTGGCTGTCCGCCTCGAAGTAGGGCGCGATCACCAGCACCGGCGCCGTGATGGCGGGCAGGTCGTGCCGCAGGTCCAGCGCCAGCGCGCCTTCCATGTAGTCCGCCACGGCGGCCGGATCGCTGCGCGATGTCATCCTCGCCAGGTCGTCCGCCTTGCTCATGTCGATCGAGCCGACCACGCGCATGTACTGCGCCTGCTGGGCCACGAAGGCATCCCTGGTCATGCCGGCCATGCGCGCCTTCATGGCGGCGGCCATTTGCGCGCGCTGTGCCAGCGGCACGTTCTCGGTACCCGGGAACACCGGCAGGCCGTCGATGGCGACCACGCCGCCCACGCTGTCCGGATGCTTTTCGGCGAAGGCCAGCGCCAGCGTCGCGCCCAGGCTGTGGCCGACCAGCACCGGCTTGGCGAGCTTGCGGCTGGAGATCAGCTCGGCCAGGCCTTGCTGCGCCTTGGCGATCACGTCGCCGCCGGTGGCAGGACGGCCGTCGAAGCCGGGCAGGGTGACCACGTAGAGCACATGCTCGCCCTGGAACTGGCGCACGGTCTCCTGCCAGACCCAGGCGCCGCTGGCGAGACCGGGGATCAGGATCATCGGCGTGCCGTGGTCGCCGTGGCGCTCGACCAGCAAGCCTCCGGCTTCGAATTTTTCCGCCGGCGCGGCGGCGACGGCGAAACGGTTGGCGGGCGGCAGATCGGCCGCGAACGAGGGGGCGCCCAGGGCGAGGATGGCGGCCAACAGCAAGCTGCGTTTCATGCGTATCTCCTTATTCCGAAAAGATGTCTTCGATGCGTTTTTCAAAAAGCCGCGCCAGGGCGAAGGCCAGGGGCAGGCTGGGGGCGTAGCGTCCGGTTTCGATGGCATTGATGGTCTGGCGCGACACCTCGAGCAGGTCGGCGAGGTGGGCCTGGCTCCAGCCGCGTTCCGCACGCAGTTCGCGGACGACGTTCTTCATTTGCCGATCCACGGACGGATGAAGCACAGCCCGCCCCACACGGCGCCCATCACCGGCCACACGCTGAACATGGAAAGGCGCGGAAAGCCGGCCGATTCCAGGAAGCCGTAGGTGAAGGTCCAGCCGGCGGTGACGGCGGCCGCGATGGCCATGTTCTCGAGCTGGAAGCGGCGGATGTATTCGTCCATGCGGGCGAACTGGCGCACGATGGCCCACAGCGCGAGAGCGAAACCGAGCATCGGGCTGAGCAGCAGCGCCGTGCGCAGCACACCGTCCGGCATCCGCTCCGCAAGGCGCAACGCGGCTACCAGCAGCAGCATGTACAGGCCAAGCCCGGCGAACAATTCCTTCATGTAGAGCTTGGCGGCGTCGCGTTCCTTCATGGATCTTCTCCCGAGTGGTGTAAAGTATGCTTGACATCGTAGGGCGCTTTTTTGGTCATGTCAAGCAAACTTTACATCGGATGTCGAAAAAAAAGGCTATGTCACCGCTAAGTGTGGGAAGTCACCTACGGTAGCGCGCAACAGAGTTTCGGGGTTGTTGATCCGGTCCTTATCGAGGGCCCAGCGCCACCCCAGGTAATTTGGTAAATAGTGGGTCGCCACTCCATGGAACCTG
>DASRUW010000425.1:0-2645 GCA_035655255.1 Telluria sp.
GTTGGAGAAGTAGTCCATGCAGGTGTTGAGCGAGCTGCCGTCGGTCGCTATTGTAAGTAGCCGTGTTGAAGTAGGTGTCGTTCATCCGTTTACGGAAATACAACAGTGGCAGTTCTAACTTGGCGCGCGTCGCGCCATCCAGGCGAGCGCGTAGCCCACGCAGACCATGTGGCTGAAGAGGATGCTGTAAGCGATCCACAGCGGATTGAACTTGGCGGCGGATGCCGCGGAGAGCGGCACCACGACATAGGTCATGACGCCGTACACGCCGAGTCCGAACACCGGACCACTGAACCAAGGCCGGGTCAACAAGACGGGGTAACGCGTGACGAAGGCGCGGAACACGCCCGCGATCGCGCACGCAATCAGCCAATGCAGCAGCGCGCCCAGCAGCGCCGACGCCAGGCCAAGCTCGAAGGCCGAACGGCCCAGCAATCCGGCCGCCACGCTTTGCAGGATACGCTCCGGCGGCGTGCCGCGATAAACGTACCAGAACCCCATCGCGCTCAGGATGTCGAGCACGGCGATCACGGTACCCCAGCGGAGAATGGTGCGCATCGGCAGGTCCCCGATTCGTTAGGAGCGCGTAGGATAGCGCAGTTATGTTTCCACATGTATAGTGTTCGGCGCAGTTTTTTCGAATACAAAAAGGGGACATATGTATAAGTTGCGCAGCCTGGCGTTCGCCGCCACCGTACTTGCCATCACCAGCGCCCACGCCGAGGAACCGGTCGACGCCAGCACCATCAACCGCATCGCCGACGAAGGCTACAACCACGGCCAGGTGGTGAACCTCGCGGAACACCTGACCGACCAGATCGGCGGCCGCATGACCAATTCGCCCGCCATGCGCCAAGCGGAAAAATGGACCCAGCAGATGTTCAGCAGCTGGGGCTTGAAGAACGTGCACCTGGAAGGCTTCGACTTCGGCCGCGGCTGGTGGATCGAATCCGCGAGCAGCCGCATGGTCGAGCCGCGCAAGCTGCAGCTGACGTCCATCCCCGTCGCCTGGACGCCGCCGACCAAGGGCGCCATCACGGCGCCGATCGTGGTCGCTCCGATCCGCCATGAGCGCGACCTCGAAAAATGGAAGGGCAAGGTCAAGGGCAAGATCGTGCTCATCACCTACCCGGAAGACATGAAGGACGAGACCACCGTCGCCTTCAAGCGCCTGGACGACGCCGAGCTGGGCAAGATGTCGGCCTACGACACGCCGCACTACGATCCGGAAGCCGTGGTGGACGGCTTCAAGAACTGGATCCTGCGTTCCGGCGAGATCAACCGCTTCATGGCCAGGGAAGGCGCGCAGGCCATCGTGAAGATGTCCTATCGCGGCGACGGCCTGGTCCAGGGCGAAGGCTACTTCCACAAAGTCGGCGAAACCATGCCGCTGCCGGAAGTGGAAATGGCGGCCGAAGACTACCGCCGCCTCGCGCGCCTGGCCAAGGTGGGCGAAGTGAAACTGGAGTTGAACAGCAACGTGCACTTCGACGACCACGACAAGAACGCCTACAACGTGCTGGCCGAAATTCCGGGCACCGATCCGAAGGCAGGCTACGTGATGGCCGGCGCGCACCTGGACAGCTGGGTGGCCGGCGACGGCGCCGCCGACAACGGCGCGGGTTCCGTGGTGGTGATGGAGGCGGCGCGCATCCTCGCCAGCCTCGGCGTCAAGCCCAAGCGCACCATCCGCTTCGCCCTGTGGGCCGGCGAGGAGCAAGGCCTGTATGGTTCCATGGCCTACATCGAAAAGCACCTGGCAACGCGCCCACGTCCCACCGACCCGATGAAGGCCAAGCTGCCCTCCTTCCTGTGGGACACCTACCCGATCACGCCCCGGCCCGGCTTCAACGACATGACGGCCTACTTCAACCTGGATAACGGCTCGGGCAAGATCCGCGGCATCTACGCCGAGAACAACTTCGCGGCGATCCCCGTTCTGCGCAACTGGCTGGCGCCGTTCGACAGCCTGGGCGCGAACAAGGTCGTGGCCAAGAAGACCGGCGGCACGGACCACCAGGTGATGGCGGCAATGGGCCTGCCGGCCTTCCAGTTCATCCAGGATCCGCTGGACTACGGCAGCAAGGTGCACCACTCCAACCTGGACACCTTCGACCACCTGCGCACGGACGACCTGCGCCAGGCCGCGGTGATCATGGCCACCATGCTGCTGCACGCGGCCGAGAGCGACCAGCCGATGCCGCACAACGCGCTGCCGCATCAGCCGAACGTGACCGATCCGTTCCAGTACCGCGATCCGCGCAAGGACTGAGGTTCTTTCCCTGGGAAGCCGTCCGCCGTGGCGGCTTCTCCCACTTCACTGCATGAAAGGACTTGCGATGAGCGACATAGGGCGTGGGGAAGACGAGCTCTTTTTGTGATCGCCATGCTGGTCCAGCAGATCGACAGGCGAACGGAAGCCTCACAGTCCGCTGACTGACGAACCTTCAATCGTGCGCGCGGTATCCACCGCAACCACACGCGTTGAAAGGATTCGCCATGAAACCCCTTACCAGTCTTTGCGCTTTGACTGCGCTGCTCCTGGCCGCCTGCGGCGGCGGCAGCAGCACCATGCAGTACATGACGCCGCCGCCCACGCAGCCGCCGGTCGTCACCACCACCTTTACCGCGACCAGCCTGGTCTC
>DASRUW010000426.1:0-4087 GCA_035655255.1 Telluria sp.
GGCATCTTTTGCGAACAGCTGCGCCTGGCCCACTTCGGCAGCCTGCAGGGCGAGCGCAAGATCCGCGACTTCATGGACCTGGCCGGGCGCACGCTCGATGCGCTGGACAAGGGGACCGTGGCGGCGCCGGCCCTGCTGGACGAACTGGTGCGTTCGGCGACACCGCTGCTGGCCGCGCTCAATGCCCTGACCCTGGTCTACGAAGAGCAGTCCCAGCGCCACGCCCGCCAGCTGCGGCGCGACCTGCAGGCCATGATGGGCGACATCAAGAGCATCGCCAAGCAGGCGCGCATGGTCGCCTTCAATGCCCAGATCGTCGCGGCGCGGTCCGGCGCGCCGGGGCGCGAGTTCGCCGTCGTGGCCAGCACGCTGACCAATATCACGGGCGAGATCGACCAGCTGGTCGAGCAGGCCATGAGCGGCAACATGGCGGCCTGATACTCAAATCGATATCGATATCGATAAATTTTTCATTGGATCGATATCGATCGGCAACTTACCATCCCTGCATTACCTGGAGGGATGCATGTCGGAGAAGAAGAAGCTGCGTTCGGCCGAATGGTTCGGGACGCAGGACAAGAACGGCTTCATGTACCGGAGCTGGATGAAGAACCAGGGCATACCCGACCACGAATTCCAGGGCAAGCCGATCATCGGCATCTGCAATACGTGGTCGGAGCTCACGCCCTGCAACGCCCATTTCCGCAAGCTCGCCGAGCACGTCAAGCGCGGCATCTTCGAAGCGGGCGGCTATCCGGTCGAGTTCCCGGTCTTTTCGAACGGTGAATCGAACCTGCGCCCGACCGCGATGCTGACCCGGAACCTGGCCAGCATGGACGTCGAAGAATCGATCCGGGGCAACCCCCTCGACGGCGTGGTGCTGCTGGTCGGCTGCGACAAGACCACGCCCGCGCTGCTGATGGGCGCGGCCAGCGTGGACCTGCCGGCCATCGTCGTCACCGGCGGGCCGATGTTGAACGGTAAGCTCGACGGCAAGGACATCGGCTCCGGCACCGCCGTCTGGCGGCTGCACGAACAGATGAAGGCGGGCGCGATCAGCCTGCACCAGTTCCTGTCCGCCGAAGCGGGCATGTCGCGTTCGGCCGGCACCTGCAACACCATGGGCACCGCTTCCACCATGGCCTGCATGGCCGAAGCGCTCGGCACGTCGCTGCCGCACAACGCCGCCATTCCCGCCGTCGACGCGCGCCGCTACGTGCTGGCGCACATGTCCGGCATGCGCATCGTCGACATGGTCAGGGAAGACCTGAAGCTGTCGCGCATCCTGACCCGCGCCGCGTTCGAGAACGCGATCCGCGTGAACGCCGCGATCGGCGGATCCACCAACGCGGTGATCCACCTGAAGGCCATCGCGGGGCGCCTCGGCGTGCCGCTGGAGCTGGAGGACTGGACCCGCATCGGCCGCGGCACGCCGACCATCGTCGACCTGCTGCCCTCGGGACGCTTCCTGATGGAGGAGTTCTACTACGCGGGCGGCCTGCCGGCCGTGATCCGGCGCCTGGACGAAGGCGGGCTCCTGCCCCATCCCGGGGCGCTCACCGTCAACGGCGGCACCCTGCGCGCGAACTGCGCCGAAGCGCCGATCTGCAACGACGACGTGATCCGCAAGCTGGACGACCCCCTGATCGCCGATGGCGGCATCTGCATCCTGCGCGGGAATCTGGCGCCGCGCGGAGCGGTCCTCAAGCCGTCGGCCGCCTCGCCGCACCTGATGCAGCACCGCGGCAAGGCGGTCGTGTTCGAGGACTTCGAACACTACAAGGCGCGCATCGCCGATCCGGACCTGGAGGTGGACGCCGATTCCGTGCTGGTCATGAAGAACTGCGGGCCGAAAGGCTATCCAGGCATGGCCGAGGTCGGGAACATGGGCCTGCCGCCCAAGCTCCTGGTGCAAGGCGTCACCGACATGGTGCGCATTTCCGACGCGCGCATGAGCGGCACGGCCTACGGCACGGTGGTGCTGCACGTGGCCCCCGAGGCGATGGCCGGCGGGCCGCTCGGCATCGTGCGCGACGGCGACTGGGTGCGGCTCGACTGCCGCGACGGCCGCCTCGACGTGGAACTGTCCGACGCGCAGATCGCGCAGCGCCTGGCCGAGCGGGCTCCGGCCACGGCGCCGGGAGCGGGCAGCGGCTACCAGCAGCTCTATCTCGATCACGTGCTGCAGGCCGACGAGGGCTGCGATTTCGATTTCCTGGTCGGCTGCCGCGGTTCGGCCGTGCCGCGCCATTCGCATTGATGGGAGATGCCATGCTGTTGATTCAATACCTGGATGCGCGCGGTGCGCGCCGCGTGGGCGTGCTGGAAGAGGGCGGCGCCGTGTGCGCGCTGGAAGGCTATGCCAGCACCTACGAGCTGGCGCGGCAGGCCATCGCCGGCGGCGCCGGTCTCGCCGCGCTGGCCCGAGGCGCCGCCCGCGGCGAGCGCGAACGCTATGCCGACCTGGAAGCCCAGGGCCGCGTGCTGGCGCCGCTGGACCATGCGGACCCTGCGCACTGCTACGTCACCGGCACCGGCCTCACGCACCTGGGCAGCGCCGACACACGCGACGCCATGCACAAGAAGATCGGCGGCGACGTGGAGCAACTCAGCGATTCCATGAAGATGTTCCGGCTCGGTGTCGAAGGCGGCAAGCCCGCCCCCGGCGCGGCGGGCGTGCAGCCGGAATGGTTCTACAAGGGCGACGGCTCGGTGGTCCGCGCGGCCGGGCAGGATTTGCCGATGCCGGCCTTCGCCCTCGATGGCGGCGAGGAACCGGAGATCGCCGGCCTGTACCTGATCGGCCCGGACGGGCAGCCGTATCGCGTCGGCTTCGCGCTGGGGAACGAGTTCTCGGACCACGTCACCGAGCGCCAGAACTATCTTTATCTGGCCCACTCCAAGCTGCGCTCCTGCGGGGTTGGTCCGGCGCTGCTGGTGGGCGAACTGCCGGTCCACGTCGCGGGCAGCTCGCGCATCCGCGGCGCGGACGGGGCGGTCCGCTGGGAGAAGCCTTTCGTGAGCGGCGAGCAGAACATGTCGCACACGGTGGCCAATCTGGAGCACCATCACTTCAAGTACGGGCTGTTCCGCCGCCCCGGAGACGTGCACGTGCACTTTTTCGGCACCGCCACCCTGAGTTTCGCGGACAACGTACGCGTGCAGCCCGGCGAGACGTTCGAGATCGAAGTGGCCGGCTTCGGCCCCGCGCTGCGCAACCGCCTGGTGCTGGACGAGGACCACGGCGTGGCGCAGGTGAGCGCCCTATGAGCCGCTTGGCCAGCTATGCCAGCCTGCGCGGGCGGCGCGTCTTCATCACCGGTGGCGGCACCGGCATCGGCGCCACGCTGGTGGAGGCGTTCGTGCGGCAGGGCGCCCTGGTGGCCTTCGTCGATATCGCCGAAGAGGCCAGCGTCGCGCTGTGCCGCGACCTGGCCGGGCAGGGGCTGCCCGCGCCGCTGTACCAGTGCTGCGACATCACGGACGTGCCGGCGCTGCAGGCGGCCATCGCCGGCCTGGCGGCGCTGAGCGGCGGGACGTTCGATGTCCTCGTCAATAACGCGGCCAACGATCAGCGCCACAAGGTGGAAGAGGTGAGCCTCGAGTACTGGAATGCCAGCATCGCCGTCAACCAGCGTCCCATGTTCTTCACCTGTCAGGCCGTGCTGGAGGGGATGCAGCGCAAGGGCAGCGGGTCCATCATCAACGTCAGCTCGATGTCCTGGCACGCCAAGGGCGCGGGCTACCCCGTGTATGCGACCGCCAAGGCCGCCGTGATCGGGCTGACGCGCGCGCTGGCGCGCGACCTGGGCGCGCACGGCATCCGGGTCAATACCGTCACGCCGGGCTGGGTCATGACCGAGCGCCAGAAGGCCTTGTGGGTCGATGCCGCGGCGGAGCAGGAGATCGCACGTTCCCAGTGCCTGCCAGGTAAGCTGCTGCCGGAACATGTGGCGTCCATGGTGCTGTTCCTGGCCGCCGACGACAGCGCCATGTGCACGGCGCAGGAATTCATCGTGGATGCAGGTTGGGTATGAATAGGAGACAACGCATGAAACTGTCACGGGCCACCATCGCACTCGCGGCC
>DASRUW010000427.1:0-2670 GCA_035655255.1 Telluria sp.
CGGGTGCTTCTTCTCCCATTCGCGCAGCAGGTTCTTGATCTGCTTGCGCTGCAGGTTCTCCTGCGAGCCGCACAGGTCGCAGGGAATGATGGGGAACTGCCTGAATTCGGCCCAGCGCGTGGTGTCGGCCTCCTTCACGTAGGCCAGCGGGCGGATCACCATGTGTTTGCCGTCGTCCGACACCAGCTTGGCCGGCATGCCCTTGATCTTCGCGCCGAAGAACAAGTTCAGGAAGAAGGTCTCGAGGATGTCGTCGCGGTGGTGGCCGAGGGCGATCTTGTTGCAGCCCAGTTCATCGGCCACACGGTACAGAATGCCGCGGCGCAGGCGCGAACACAGCGAGCAGGTGGTCTTCCCTTCCGGGATCAGGCGCTTGACGATGCTGTAGGTGTCCTGGTTTTCGATGTGGTACGGAATGCCGATCTTATCCAGGTAGGCGGGCAGGACTTCGGCCGGGAAGCCCGGCTGCTTCTGGTCCAGGTTGACGGCCACCAGCTCGAACTTGATCGGCGCGCGCTCGCGCAGCGTCATCAGGATGTCGAGCAGGGCGTAGCTGTCCTTGCCGCCGGACAGGCAGACCATCACCTTGTCGCCGTCCTCGATCATGTTGAAGTCGCCGATGGCCTGGCCGACCAGGCGGCACAGGCGCTTGTGCAGCTTGTTGTTTTCCAGGGCCTGCTTCTCGGCCTTTTTCGGATCCAGTTCGGCCACGGCGTTCATGCGACCTCCTTGATCTGGAAGACTTCCACGCCCACGCCTTCGCAGTCGGGGTAGACGTCCGGCTTCATGGTCGACACGCACACGGCGCGCACGCTCGGATGCGCGAGCATGGAGCGCGCCACGTCGTCGCACAGGGTTTCCTGCAGATGGACGTGACCCTGGGCCATGCGGCGCGCGATGGTCTCGCGCATGAAGTCGTAGTCGACCACTTCCTCGAGATGGTCGGCCTTGGGCGTGGACAGGGCCAGCGGGATGTACAGGTCCACGTTGATCAGCACGCGCTGCTCGCCCTTCTTCTCGAAGTCGTGCACGCCGATGTTGATCATGACTTCGTAATTGCGCAGGAACAGCCGGCGGCAGTCGGCAAGGCGGGGGTGGTGCAGGGCGGACAGCATGATAGACAGGAGACCTAAAAAGTTATTTGGCGAGGAACATCACGTCGCGTTCGAGCGGCAGCAGGTGCTGGCCGCCGTCGACCAGCAGGGTGGTGCCGGTCAGGGCGCGCGCCCGCGCGGCGTACAGCACCGCATCGACGATATCCTCCGGGGTGCTGGAGCGGCCCAGCGGCGTGGCCGTGTGGGCCTTGGCGAAACCGGCGGCGCTCTGGTCGCCGGAGACCATGGTCAGGCCGGGCGCCACGCCCACCACGCGCAGCCGCGGCGCCAGCGCCTGCGCCAGCACGGTGGTCGCCGTGTGCAGCGCGGCCTTGGACAGCGTGTACGACAGAAAATCCGGGTTGAGATTGTACAGCTTCTGGTCCAGCAGGTTGATCACGACGCCCTGGCCGCCTGCCGGCGTGGCGGCGTGCAGGGCCTGGGCCAGCAGCAGCGGACCGGCCACGTTGGCCTGCATGTGGCGCTGCAGGACCGCGCCGGTAAAGCTGGCCGCGTCGTCGTATTCGAACAGGGAGGCGTTGTTGACCACGCAGTGCAGGGCGCCCAGGGCGGCGACGGCGCGCGGAACCAGCGCCCGCGCCTCGTCCTCCTCGGACAGGTCGGCTTGCAGGAGGCAGGCGCGCCGCCCGAGGGCCTGGATGGCGTCCGCCACCTCGCGCGCCTCGTCGGCCGAGGCGCGGTAGTGGACCGCCACGTCCCATCCGGCGCGCGCCAGGCCGAGCGCGATGGCGCGGCCGAGGCGGCGTCCGGCGCCGGTCACGAGGGCGGCTTGGGGGGCGGGGGAAGTCATGGACGGGATTGTAGTCCAGCCGGGCGCCCGAGGGCGAACCAGGCGACCGCCGCGCCCAGCACCGGCAGGCTGACGGCGGAGGCTTCCAGCCCGAACGGACCGCCGGTCAGCCAGTCCGTGCCCTTGTCGAACACGGGCACCCAGATCGAATCGGCCGTATGGTTGCCGCTGACGGCGAAGCCCAGGGTCTCCATGCTCCAGTTCCAGCCCAGGTGCAGGCCGACCGGCAGGGCCAGCGAACCGCTGCGCAGGTAGCACAGGCCGAGCAGGACGGCCGCCAGGAAGATATTGAGCGAGGCGTAGGCCTGCAGGGCGGCGCTCATCTCGGGCCCCATCGGGTGGGCCAGCACGAACAGCGCGGCGAACAGCAGCAGGGCGCGGCGCGGACCCAGGCCCAGCACCGTGCGCTGGAAGGCGTAGCCGCGGAACAGGGTCTCCTCGAACAGCACGGCGCCCAGCATCAGCAGGCCGGCGCGCAGGATGTCGCCGGCGCGCACGGTGGCGGCGGGCGTGAGGTGGAAGCCCCCCAGCAGCCAGACCAGCAGGGCGGTCGCCAGCATCAGCACAAGGCCGAGAACGATCCCGGCCCCGAACTGGCGCGCGGCCCGCAGGTCGAGCTGGAAGCCGATGCTGGCGAGGGAGCGCCGTTCGAGCCGGACGCAGATCCAGCTGGCGCACAGGGCGGCGGCGAACGCCAGCCAGGGTTCGGACAGGTGCACGCGGGCGCGCCGCGCCAGGAAGATCAAGCCCGCGGCGCAGCCGACG
>DASRUW010000428.1:0-9525 GCA_035655255.1 Telluria sp.
ATGATGTCCTTCCAATCCCCCGACGAGTGCCGCAAATACATGTGGGATCATCACAAGGCCATGCTGGAACGTGCCAAGGCCCAGGGCAAGAGCCTGTCCGACCTGCCGCAGGACGCGTGCCCGGGCGGCATGGGCATGGGAATGGGCATGATGGGCGGCGGCATGGGCATGGGGATGATGGGCGGCCCGGGCCGGATGACGCCCGAGCAGTCGCCGGGCTGGATGATGATGTCCGAGCAGGAGCGTGCCGACCACCGCAAGCGTATGATGTCCTTCCAGTCCCCGGAAGAATGCCGTAAATACATGGAGGATCATCACAAGATGATGCTGGAACGCGCCAAGGCCCAGGGCAAGAGCCTGCCCGACCTGCCCAGGGATGCCTGCCCGGGCGGCATGGGCATGATGATGCGTGACGGGGACAAGCGCTGATGGAGGCAGCCAAACGCATCCTCGTGTGGGACGCGCCGGTGCGCGTGTTCCATTGGCTGGCCGTGCTGTGCTTCTTCGGCGCCTATTTCACGGCCGAGGAGGACGGCCTGCGCCTGGTCCACATCACCCTCGGCTACACCCTGGCTGGCCTGGTCGTGTTCCGCCTAGTGTGGGGCGTGATCGGCAGCCGCTACGCGCGCTTTTCCGAGTTCGTGCACGGGGCCGGCGCGGTGCGCGACTATGTCAGCGCGATGGCGCGGCGCCAGCCGGTGCACTACACGGGCCACAACCCGGCCGGCGCGCTGGCCATCCTGGCCCTGCTCGGCCTGGCGCTGGTCCTGACCGCGACCGGCGTGGCGCTCTACCTCGACATCGGGGGCGACGTGATCGAGGAAACCCACGAAGTGCTGGGCAACGTCATGCTCGGGCTGGTGATCGCGCACATCCTGGCCGTGATCATCAGCAGCCGCCTGCACCACGAGAACCTGGTCGCCGCCATGCTGAACGGGCACAAGGAGGGCGAAGCCAGGGACGGGATCGGCGATGCGCACAGCCTGGTCGCCATCGTGCTGCTGGTGGCCGTGGTGCTGTTCTGGTCCTGGCAGTGGAAGGCGGCGCCGCTGGACGGCGTGACGGGACGCGCGCCGTCCGTGGAAAAACACGAGCACCAGGAGGCGCAGGTGCCGAACCATCCCGTCAGCGCCGCGCGGGCGGGAACCTCCGATCGCCATCGGGGCCGACCGGTCTTGCTCGGCTCCGATGGCGACCAGGGGTCCCCGCGTCCGCGGGGATGACGGCGGCTCCTGGATGGATTACTTGTTCGGCTGGGGCGTGACGCGCAGGTAGGGGCGCGGCGCCTCATATCCTTTCGGGAATTTCTGCTTGATCACTTCCGGGTCCTGGATGGTCAGCGGAATGATGACGGGGTCGCCGTCCTTCCAGTTGCCCGGCGTGGCCACCGTGTAGCCGTCGGTCAGCTGCAGGGCGTCGATCACGCGCAGCACTTCGTCGAAGTTGCGGCCGGTGCTGAGCGGATAGGTGATGATCAGGCGGATCTTCTTGTTCGGATCGATGATGAACAGGGAGCGCACCGTGGCCGTCACCGACTGCTCCGGATGGATCATGTCGTACAGGCTGGCCACCTTCTTGTCCGGGTCGGCAATGATGGGAAAGCCGACCACGCACTTCTGCGTCTCTTCGATGTCCTTGATCCAGGCCTTGTGCGATTCGGCCGGGTCCACCGACAGCGCGATCGCCTTCACGTTGCGCTTGTCGAATTCCGGCTTGAGCTTGGCGGTCAGGCCCAGCTCCGTGGTGCACACGGGGGTGAAGTCGGCCGGGTGGGAGAACAGCACCACCCAGGAGTTGCCCGCCCACTCGTGAAAGCGGATGCGGCCGATCGAGGAATCCTGTTCAAAATCGGGGGCGGTATCGCCCAGGCGTAGGCTCATTGTCGTTCTCCTGTGGGGTTGATCGGTGTTGGCGGATTGCCATGGTAGCGTATTCCGCAAATGCTTGCGCCGCGTCCCGTCATTCCGGTCCGTTCGTCTCGAAGGCCAGGGCGCGTTCGATCTCCGCGCGCTTCAGGGCCGGGGCGAACTCCTCGATGAAATCGTAGGCGTAGCGGCGCAGGTAGGCGCCGCGCCGCACTGCCAGGCGGGTCGTGTTCTGGGCGAACAGGTGCGACGCTTCGACCGCGCGCAGGCCCTTGTCGCGGCCGTGGTCGAAGGCCATCGAGGCCACGATGCCCACGCCCAGGCCGAGCGCGACGTACTGCTTGATCACGTCCGAGTCCATCGCCGTGAGCACGATATCGGGCTGCAGCCCGGCCTCGGCGAAGGCCTGGTCCAGGTGGCCGCGCCCGGTGAAGCCGACGTCGTAGGTGATGAGGGGATGGCGCGCCAGGTCGGCCAGGCTGATGGTCGGCAGCGCCAGCAGCGGATGCTCGTCCGGCACCACGATCAAGTGGCTCCAGCGGTAGCACGGGAAGGACACCAGGTCGGGAAAGGCGGAGATGCCTTCGGTGGCGATGCCGATATCGGCCTTGCCCGCCAGGACCGACTGCGCGATCTGCTCCGGCGCGCTTTGCTGCAGGTGGATGTGCACGTTCGGAAAGCGGGCGCGAAAGCTCTGCACCACGCGCGGCACGGCGTACCGGGCCTGGGTGTGGGTGACGGCGACGGTGAGCGTGCCGCTGTCCTGGGCCGCGAATTCCACGCTCGCCGTCTGCAGGTTTTCGGCCTCGATCAGGAGGCGCTCGATGATGCGCAGGATGCCCTTGCCCGGCTCCGTGAGTCCGGTCAGGCGCTTGCCGTTGCGCTCGAAGATGACCACGCCCAGTTCGTCCTCCAGTTCGCGGATCTGGCGGCTCACGCCAGGCTGGGACGTGAACAGCGCGGCGGCGACGTCGGTCAGGTTGAAGTTGCGGCGCGCGGCCTCGCGCACCGAGCGTAGCTGCTGGAAGTTCATGCTTGGTTTCCTTGTTCGAGAAAGACGCGGGCGCGGCGCGGCCGCACCACGAGGACTTCGCCGGCTGCGGGCGCGAGGGCGCCGAAGTGCTCGCCGGGCACGGTGACGTCGAGGGTGCCCTCCCCGTCCAGGCGTTCCACTTCGAGCTGGGCCAGCGGGCCGACCGCATGGGCGCGGCGCAGACGCACCGGCAGGCCTGACGCATTGCCGTCCGGGCGGCCCACCTCGAGGTCGTGCGGACGGACGAAGGCAGTGCCGGCGCGGCCGCGCACCGCGGCATGCTCGGGCGCGTCCAGGCGCAGCGCGCCGGCCGTCAGCACGCCCTCGTGCACGCGCCCGTGGAAAACGTTGGCCTTGCCGAGGAAGCCGTAGACGAAGGGCGAAGCCGGATGCTGGTAGACCTCCTGCGGCGCCCCGACCTGCTCCACGCGGCCATGGTTCATGAGCACGACGCGGTCGGCCACCTCCAGCGCTTCCTCCTGGTCGTGGGTGACGAAGATGGAAGTGACGTGCAGCTCGTCGTGCAGGCGGCGCAGCCAGCGGCGCAATTCCAGCCGCACTTGCGCGTCCAGCGCGCCGAACGGTTCGTCCAGCAGCAGCACGCGCGGCTCCACCGCCAGCGCGCGCGCCAGCGCGATGCGTTGGCGCTGGCCGCCGGAGAGCTGGGGCGGATAGCGGTCGGCGAGCCAATCGAGCTGCACCAGCTCCAGCAGCGCGTGGACGCGGCGCCGGATCTCGCTTTCCGCCGGGCGCTGGCGGCGTGGCCGCACGCGCAGGCCGAAGGCCACGTTCTCGAACACGGTCATGTGCTTGAACAAGGCGTAGTGCTGGAACACGAAACCGACCTGGCGCTCGCGCACGTGGCGGTCGGACGCGTCGGCGCCGTCGAACAGGACCTGGCCCGCGTCGGGCGCCTCCAGGCCGGCGATGCAGCGCAGGAGCGTGGTCTTGCCGCAGCCGGAGGGACCGAGCAGCGCCGTCAATTCCCCTTCCGGAAAGTCCAGCGACGCCCCATGCAGCGCGGTGAAGGCGCCGAAGCGCTTGTGCAGTTGTTTGACTTCGATGCTCATGCCAGCTCCTTGGCGGCGCGCAGGCGCCATTCGACCACGCTCTTGGCCGCCAGCGTCACCAGCGCCAGCATGGCCAGCAGGGAGGCGACCGCGAAGGCGGCGGCGAAGTTGTATTCGTTGTAGAGGATTTCGACGTGCAGCGGGACGGTGTTGGTCTCGCCGCGGATATGCCCCGATACCACCGACACCGCGCCGAATTCGCCCATCGCCCGCGCGTTGCACAGGATGACGCCGTACAGCAGGCCCCACTTGATGTTGGGGAGCGTGACGCGGGCGAAGGTCTGCCAGCCCGATGCGCCCAGCACCAGCGCGGCCTCCTCCTCGTCCCGGCCCTGGGCCTGCATCAGCGGAATCAGCTCGCGGGCGACGAAGGGAAAGGTGACGAACACGGTGGCCAGCACCATGCCCGGCACCGCGAACAGGATGCGCACGTCGTGCTCCTGCAGCCAGGCGCCGAACCAGCCCTGCGCACCGAACAGCAGGACGTAGATGAGGCCCGAGATCACGGGCGAGACCGAGAACGGCAGGTCGATCAGCGTGAGCAGCACGCTCTTGCCGGGAAATGCGAACTTGGCGATGCACCAGGCGGCCGCCACGCCGAACACGAGGTTGAGCGGCACGGCGATGCCGGCCGTGAGGAGGGTCAGGCGGACCGCCGCGCGCGCCTCCTCGTCCACGATCGCGGCGAGGTAGGCGTCCCAGCCCTTGCGCAGGGCCTCGGCGAACACGGCCGCCAGCGGCACGAACAGGAACAGCGCGAGGAAGGACAGCGCCGCCGCCATCAGCGCCACGCGCACCCAGGCGGGCTCGATGTGGCGCGCGCTCATGCGGCACCCGCGCGGCGGCGCGTCCAGGCTTGCAGCAGGTTGATCGCGAGCAGCAAGGCGAAGGAAGCGAGCAGCATCACCAGCGCAATGGCGGTGGCGCCCGCGTAGTCGTACTGTTCGAGCTTGGTGATGATGAACAGCGGCGTGATCTCGGACACCATCGGCATGTTCCCGGCGATGAAGATGACCGAGCCGTATTCGCCGGTGGCGCGCGCGAAGGCGAGCGCGAAGCCGGTCAGGAGGGCCGGCAGCACGGTCGGGAAGATCACCCGCGCGAAAGTCTGCCAACCGTCCGCGCCCAGGCTGGCCGCCGCTTCCTCCAGTTCGCGCTCGGCCTCCTCCAGCACCGGCTGCACGGTACGCACCACGAACGGCAGGCCGATGAAGATCAGGGCCAGCACCACGCCGGCCGGGGTGAAGGCGATCTTCCAGCCGAAGCGACCTTCCAGCACGCGTCCGATCCAGCCGTTGGCCGAGTACAGGGCCGTGAGCGTGATGCCGGCTACGGCCGTGGGCAAGGCGAACGGCAGGTCCACCAGCGCATCGACGATGCGCTTGCCGGGGAAACGGTAGCGCACCAGCACCCAGGCCACGATCCCGCCGAACAGCACGTTGACCAGGGCGGCCACCAGGGCCGCGCCAAAACTCAGGCGGAACGAGGCGAGCACCCGGGGCGCGCTGATGGCAGCCACTAAGCCATCCCAGCTCAGGGTCAAGGTCTTGGCGAACACGGCGGACAGGGGAATCAGCACGATCAGGGCCAGCCAGGCCAGGGTCAGGCCCAGCGCCAGGCCAAAACCGGGCAAGACCTGCGTCCGGGGGCGAAAAAAGACGGCGAACATCGTTTCCTTATTACTTTTGGTAGCTCAACACAACCATAATCTCACTCGCCGGTAATAAAGAGAACGAATCCTTTCGCATTTGCTTAAGCGTTATTCGACGGGGGGATGAGCGGCGCGCCCATGTAGGCGACGCCGCGCCGGGCGTCGCGAACGCGGCGTGCCTACTTGGCGGCCGGCTGGTAGATCTGGTCGAACACGCCGCCGTCGGCGAAGTGGATCCGCTGGGCCGTGGTCCAGTCGCCCGCCACGTCGGCCAGCGTGAACAGCTTTACCTTCGGGAACTGGGCCGCGTACTTCTTCGCCACCTTCTCGACCGTGGGGCGGTAATAGTTGGCGGCGATGATGTCCTGCGCCTCGTCCGAGTACAGGTAGCCCAGGTAGCCTTCGGCCAGCCGGCGCGTGCCGTGCTTGTCCACCACCTTGTCGACCACGGCCACCGGCGGCTCGGCCAGGATGCTGACCGGCGGCGCGACCAGGTCGACCTTGTCCCGTCCCAGCTCCTTGAGCGCCAGCAGCGCTTCGTTCTCCCACGTGATCAGCACGTCGCCGATGCCGCGCTCGACGAAGGTGGTGGTGGCGCCGCGCGCGCCGGAGTCGAGCACCGGCACGTTCCGGTACAGCTTGCGCAGGAACTCACGCGCCGTGGCGTCCGAGCCGCCCGGCAGGCGCAGCGCATAGCCGTAGGCCGCCAGATGGTTCCAGCGCGCGCCGCCCGAGGTCTTCGGGTTGGGCGTGATCACGGCGACACCCGGCTTGACCAGGTCGCCCCAATCCTTGATGCCTTTCGGATTGCCCTTGCGGACCAGGAACACGATCGTCGAGCTGTACGGGGTGCTGTTGTGGGCGAGGCGCTTCTGCCAGTCCTTGCCCAGCAGGCCATGTTGGGCGATCTCGTCGATGTCGTAGGCGAGGCCGAGGGTCACCACGTCCGCCGCCAGTCCGTCGATGACGGCCCGCGCCTGCTTGCCCGAGCCGCCGTGCGACTGCTTGACGTGCACGCTGTCGCCGGTCCTGGCCTTCCAGTCCTTGGCGAAGGCGGTGTTGAGGTCCTGGTACAGCTCCCGGGTCGGGTCGTAGGAGACGTTCAGGAGATGGAAGTCGGCGGCGGGCGCGGCGGCGGCGGCGAGCGCCAGGGCGAGGGAAAGCAGGGTCTTGTTCAGCATGGCGGCATGTCCTTTGTGGTGGAGATGCCACGTAGCTTAGAGGCCGCCCTGCCCCTCGGAAAACGAATACTTTCGTGCTCGGCTATGCCGTTTCGGCATAAAGGATCAGTAGAAGCGGTTGAACAGCACGACCGCCCAGGTCGCGGCCGCCACCAGCAGGGACAGGGCCACCGCGGCGCTGCCGGCGTCCTTGGCGCGCTTGGACAGGGGATGGCGCTCCAGCGAGACGCGGTCGACGATAGCTTCGATGGCCGAATTGAGCAGCTCGACCACCAGCACATGCAGCAGCACCACGATCAGCACCAGCCGCTCGAAGGCCGAGATCTTGAGCCCGAGGGCGATCGCCGTTCCCACCACCAGCAGCAGCAGCTCCTGGCGGAAGGCGTGCTCGTGGCGCCAGGCGGCCTTGAAGCCGTCGACGGAGTACAGGCAGGCGGAGAAGATGCGGCGCAGGCCGCTCTTGGATTTGAATTCGCTGATCGGTTCACTCATGTTGTCATTATGCCTGAGCCGCCGGTGGCCATCCGCCAATTCTAGCGCGCCCGCGCCTGCGGCGCGCGCAACTAAGTTTGCAAGACGTTTTCACGATATGGTATAAAGAAGAAGACCCATACTGCGCCGCACCAACCACATCATGAAAATCGAGCCCGTCGAACCGCAAAAAACGTCGATCCAGGTCATCGAACGCATGGTGGCCTTGCTGGACGCGCTGGCGGCCCATCCCGATCCGGTCAGCCTGAAGGAATTGTCGAAAGTGTCCGGGCTGCACCCGTCAACGGCGCACCGGATCTTGAACGACATGGTGCTCACGCGCTTCGTGGACCGGGTCGAACCGGGCACCTACCGGCTCGGCATGCGCCTCCTGGAGCTGGGCAACGTGGTCAAGAGCCGCCTGTCCGTGCGCGAGGCCGCGCTGGATTTCATGCGTGCACTGCACAAAAAAACCCAGCAGACCGTCAACCTGTCGGTGCGCCAGGGCGACGAGATCGTCTACATCGACCGCGCCTTTTCGGAGCGCTCCGGGATGCAGGTGGTGCGCGCCATCGGCGGGCGCGGCCCGCTGCACCTGACCTCGACCGGCAAGCTGTTCCTGTCGGTGGACGAACCGAAGGCGATCCGCGCCTACGCGACGCGCACCGGCCTTGCCGGCCACAACAAGAATTCGATCACCGACCTGGCGCGCCTGGAGCGCGAGCTGTCCCTGGTGCGCGCCCGCGGCTACGCGCGCGACAACGAGGAGCTGGAACTGGGCGTGCGCTGCATGGCCGCCGGCATCCACGACGACAGCGGCAAGCTGGTGGCCGGCCTGTCGATCTCGGCGCCGGCCGACCGGCTGCAGGAGGAATGGCTGGAAGACCTGGTCAACACCGCCAGCCAGATCTCGGCCACGCTGGGCTACCGGCCCGGCGCGGCGGCGGAAGCGAAACGCTGATCAGGAGCCGCCCAGCGGCGTCGCGGGCGCGGCGGCGGGGACCGACTCCAGCCACTTGCGGATGCGTCCGGCGTCGGCCGTGCGCGAGAGCTTGCCCTTCGAATCGAGCAGCACCATGATCACGTTGCGCCCGGCGATAAGGGCATGCATGACGAGGCAGCGGCCGGCCTCGTTGATGTAGCCGGTCTTCTGCAGGCCGATCTGCCAGTCGGGCATGCCGACCAGGTAGTTGGTGGTCCCGAACTGCATCGGCTTGTTGCCCGCGTAAACCACGGCGCGCGGGTCGGTCGAGTACTGGCGCAGCAGCGGTTCCTGGTAGGCGGCCGCGACCAGCTTGGCCAGGTCGTGCGCGCTGGCCACGTTGTGGCTGGACAGACCGTTCGAATCCACGTAATGCGTGTCCGCCATGCCGAGTTCGCGCGCCTTGGCGTTCATCGCCTCGACAAAGGCGGCCCGGCCGCCCGGATAGTTGCGGCCCAGCGCGGCGGCGGCGCGGTTCTCCGAACTCATCAGCGCGATGTGCAGCAGGTTGGCGCGCGTCATCTTGGTCCCGACCTTCAGGCGCGAACCGGTGTGCTTCTCGTGGTCGACGTCGTCATCGGTGATGGTCAGGATCTCGTCCATGTCCTGCTTGGCCTGCACCACGATCAGGCCCGTCATCAGCTTGGTGATGGAGGCGATCGGCAGGGCCACGCCGGCGTTTTTCTCGAGCAGGACTTCGGAGCTGTTCTCGTCCAGCACGAAGGCGACGTTGGATTTGAGGTCGAGCGGGTCGCGGGTCTGGGCCAGGCCGGCCTGGTCGCCCATGCTCTGCGGATCGGGAGCGCCGCGCGCGGCGACGCGTTCGTAGACGACCTTACGCTTGCCGTGGCTGACGACCACGCGGCGCACCAGGCGCTCGCCCGGCTGGGCGGCCACGGCGGTCTTCTTGCGCTTGTGGGATTTGTGGGTCGATTTCTTGACCGGCGCGGCGGCCACGCCGTCTTCGGCCGCGGCGGCGTCCGGCGCCGGCGCCAGCGACAACACGAGCGCCGCCAGGAGCGCTCCCAGAACAAGCTTACCCATTGCAAACTTCCTTATTGACAACAATATCTAAAGGAAAAGTGCCTTGACGCAACTCAATTCCCCGTCAGAAAGTTTACCTCAACCACCCTGAAAATATACAGCTATTCGACAAATTTCACGAAACTGTTGAGCGGCGCGCGCTCGGTTTCCAACGAATTCTCGATCTTGCCGGGATCGGCGTAGCCGAGGGCCATGCCGCACACCACCATTTCCGTCGCCGGCAAGCCG
>DASRUW010000429.1:0-4323 GCA_035655255.1 Telluria sp.
CGGCATGACGGTCACGGACGCGAAGAACATCCTCACCGGCGGCGATACCGCGGTCACGGACTTCTTCCGCGCCAAGACCTCGGACCGCCTGGCCGCGCGTTTCCTCCCCATCGTCAAGCAGGTGACGGACCGCAGCGACCTGGCGGCGCAGTACAACGCCGCCTTCAGCGTGGTCGGCAGGATCGGCATCGCGCCGCAGCAGGCCAGCGTGGAGGGCTATGTCACGCAGCAGGCCCTGAACGGCTTGTTCGTCGTGATCGCCGAGCAGGAGCGCGCGATCCGCCGCGACCCGCTCGGCTCCGGCAGCGCCATCATCAGCCGCGTGTTCGGCGCGCTGATGCGGTGAGGCGGGCCGGCAGGAACAGCCGGCGGCGAACGACGGCCGGGGAGCGCGCCGGAAGCCGTTGACCTGCTGCGCGCAGCCCTGCAGGACTGTAGCGCCCGCGGCTAGGTGGCCAGGTCGAGGCGCCAGGCGTAGCCGCCGCACGGTTCGCCGCGGATGACGGCGAGGCAGGCGTGCCGCTCCGCGCGCCGGAAGCCGTTCTTTTCCAGCACCCGTGCCGAGGCGGGATTCCCGTCCGCGACAAAAGCGACGAGGACGCGCAGCCCCCAGCGCGCCCGCGCCAATGTGACCAAATGCGCCACTGCGGCGCTCGCGCAGCCGCGGCCGACGGCATCCTTGCCGATCCGGTAGCCGACTTCCGCCTGGCCCGCCTGGCGGTCGATGTCCTTGAGATTGGCCCGGCCGAGGATGACGTCGTCCGCATCCACGATCAGGCACGGGTGCTGCAGACCGGCCTGCTGGCCGAGGAGGTATTCGTGGATGTGGTGCGCCACGCCGGCGGCGCTGTAGAAGCCGGGGCTGCGCGGCTCGATGGTGCTTTCGAACCAGCCGCGGTTGCGGTTCTCGAAGTCGAGCAGGGCAGCGGTGTCGCCGGGCGCGAGGTCGCGCAGAAGTATCGTCGTCATCGCCTGGCACTCTAGCATGGACGGCCGCGGCCGGGGAGGGCGGCAACGCCTCCCCAAGCGCACGCCACCCGGCCCGGCTGCTAGACCAGGGTCGCCGTGTAGGTGCGGCTGACCAGGGTCTCGAACTCGTCGCCCGAAACCGCCGCCGCGTACAGGTAGCCCTGGTACACGTGGCAGCCATGACGGTGCAGGAAGTCGCGCTGCTGGCGCGTCTCCACCCCTTCCGCCACCACCGACAGCCCCAGGGTCTGCGCCAGCGTCACGATGGTGCGGGCGATGGCGGCGTCGTGCGGATCGACCGCCACCTTGCGCACGAACGAGCGGTCGATCTTGAGCTGGTCCAGGTTCAGGCGGCGCAGGTAGGACAGGGAGGAGTAGCCCACCCCGAAGTCGTCCAGCGCGATCGACAGGCCCAGGCGGCGCAGGCGGTCGATCTTCTCGGCGATCTCGTCGACGTCGCGCAGCAGCGAGCTTTCCGTGATTTCCAGCTTCAGCATGGCCGTGTCGGCCCCCGTCGTGCGCAGCACCTCGATCACCTGTTCCACGAAGTCCGGCTGCTGGAACTGGCGCGCGCTCACGTTCACGGCCAGCGTCACGCGCTGCATGTGCTCGTGCGTAGCCCATTCCGCCAGCTGCTGGCAGGCCGTGCGCAGCACCCACTGGCCGATGGCGAGGATCAGGCCGGTCTCCTCGGCCAGCTCGATGAAGGCTTCCGGGGCGATCAGGGAGCCGTCGTCCTGCCGCCAGCGCAGCAGGGCTTCGGCGCCGACGATGTTGTCGTGCGCGTCGACCTGGGCCTGGTAGTACAGCACGAAGCATTGGCGCTGCAGGGCCTCGCGCAGCTCCCGTTCCAGCGCCGCGTGCTCGCTGATCAGGGCCTGCATCTGCGGCTCGAAGAAACGCACCGCGTTGCGCCCGGCGGCCTTGGCGTCGTACATGGCCAGGTCGGCGTGCTTGAGCACCTCGTCGATGCTGGTGTGATGGCTGCCGAACAGGGTCACGCCGACGCTCGGGGTACAGGTGTAGGGAGTGCCCTGCAGGTCGTAGGCCGCGTTCAGGGCCGCCAGCACCTTCTCGGCCACGCCTTCGGCCACCAGCCCGGCCTGGTCCATTTCCTCGCTGATGTCGTCCAGCATGACCACGAATTCGTCGCCGCCCAGGCGCGCGACGGTGTCGCCTTCGCGCACGCAGGCCGGCAGGCGCGCCGCCACCTGGCGCAGCAGTTCGTCGCCCTTGTCGTGGCCGAGGGTGTCGTTGAGGGTCTTGAAGTTGTCCAGGTCGATGAACATCAGGGCGCCGACCCGGCCGCTGCGCACCGTGGCGGCCAGCGCGTGGTGCAGGCGGTCCATCAGCAGGCGCCGGTTGGGCAATCCGGTAAGCGGGTCGAAGAAGGCCAGGCGGCGAATCTCCTCCTCGTGGCGCTTCTGCTGGGTGATGTCGGTGTACACGGCCACGTAGTTGAGGACGCGGCCCGCGTCGTCGCGGATCGCCGTCATGGTGGTCCAGCACGGGAAGACGTCGCCGTCGGCGCGCTGGTTCCACAATTCGCCCTGCCAGGTGCCGTTGTCGGCCAGGACCTGTTCGATCCCGGCGTAGTACTGCGCGTCGTGGCGGCCGGACTGCAGCACGGCGGGGGTCTGCCCGCGCAGCTGCTCTTCGCTGTAGCCGCTCATCTCGGCGAAGGCGCGGTTGATGCGGATGATGCGGCGCTCGCCGTCGGTGATCATCATCGCCTCCTGCACGTCGAAGGCGCTGGCCACGATGCGCAGCTGCTCCTCGTAGCGCTTGCGCTCCGTGATGTCGAGCGAGATCTGGAGCAGGAACGCGGGCGCGCCGTTCGGGTCGCCGAGACTGATGTAGGTGGTGTTGAAGATGCGCGGCGCGCCGTGCAGCGGCGCGATGCGGTGCTCGGTCTCGATGCTCGACGCGTGCTGGTCGAGGAAGCGGCGCTGCACCGCGAACTGGGCGGCGGCGGTGTCGGGCGCGTACAGGTCGAAGTCGGTCTTGCCCTGGACTTCCTCGCGCCGCTTGCCGAGCAGGAGTTCGGCCGAGCGGTTGCAGAAGTGGTAGCTCAGGTCGCGCGCGTGCTTGACGACGATCACCGCTGGGATGTGCTCGACGATGGCGTTGAGCAGCTGGCGCGAGCGCCGCACTTCGGCGGTGCGCTCCTCGATGCGCGCTTCCAGTTCCGCGTTCAGGCGGCGCAAATCGCGTTCTGCCTCGGCGCGCCGTACGTGGGCCTCGTGCAGGGTGTGCGAGGTCGCTTCCAGTTGCTGCCCGAGGCGGGCCGCTTCCTTCATCACCATCGGCGGCGAGTCGACCGTCTCGCCTTTGCCCATGCCGTTGGCCAGCGGCATGAGCGACTGGATCGAGGTCTGGATGCGGCGCGCAGTCAGCGCGGCGACGATCGCGCCGAGTAGCGTCATGAGGCTGGCCAAGGCCAGCAACGGGCGCAGCGAGTGCTTCAGGCGCGTGCTGAACTGTGCCTGCGGGATGCTGATCGCGACCGTCCAGGCGGACTCGGGCGACTGGCTGAACATCGTCACGACGGGAATGTCCTCCAGCGACGCGCCTTCCAGATAGCCCTCGCGCGCCACCGCCATCCGGGCCAGCAGGTCGGCGCGGGTCTTGTGGCCTGCGTAGCGCTCTGCCCCCTGCGTGCGCGCGATGATGGTGCCGTTGCCGTCGATGATGGAGGCGATCCAGTCCGGGTCGAGGCGCTGTTCGAGCAGGATCTGGCTGAAGCGTTGGGGCAGCACGCGAAGTTCCAGCACGTAGCGCACGTCTCCGCCGCGGTAGACCGGCACCGCCACGCTGAGGGCTTGCTGCTGTTTCAGGGCGCCGTAGAACAACTCGGAGATGACCGGCGCGCGCTGCGCCAGCACGCGCTCCAGCTGATCACGATTGGCCAGGAGCGGTAAGCGGGCCCCGAACGGAACAGCGGTGTTGAGCAAAGCCTGGCCATGCAGATCGCTCAGCACCACGGCGTAGCTGGCGGTGGTGGTTTGTACCGAACGGGCGTAATCGTAGAACCCCGCCAGATCGCCCTGCTGCAGCGGCGGGGCGACGGCCAGCGCCTGGGCCGCGGCGCGCAGGCCGGCCAGCTCGCCGTCCACCACGTGCGCCATGGCGCGCGCGGTCTGGATGGTCGATTCGCGGTGGGCTGTCACACCATCATTGAAGTTCTTGACCGCCAGCGCCGTGGTGGCCACCAGCGAGGGCAGCAGCAGGACGCCGACCAGGAACATCAGAATTTGGCGCAGCGTGAACACGCCGTCGCGCGACGGCGTCAGCAACAGCGACCGCATCCGCGTCACGACTCGTGCGCCGACATGTGCTGGATCAGGCCCGCGC
>DASRUW010000430.1:0-2618 GCA_035655255.1 Telluria sp.
GCACGATGTGCAGCAGGCGGCTCTGGCGCCGCCACGCGTAGATGGCCCAGCCGGCGAACGGCCAGGCCGGCCAGGTGAACCAGATCGCCGTGCGCACCAGGGTCTTGATCGATGCGGCCGTGGGCAGGCCGATCTGCGACAGGTTCCAGGCCTGCCAGTTGGCGACCGGGTTGGCGCCGTGCGGCTGCACGATCGTGGCGGGGACGATCCACAGGAGGGCCAGCAGGGCCGCGGCCAGGCCGGCGGTCACGGTGTGACGCACGCTCGAGGCGGTGGGCAGGCCCAGATAGCGCTCGCAGGCGAACAGGGCGGCCAGCAGCCCCGCCGGCGCGACCCAGCCGCGGGTCAGCACCAGGCCGCCCAGCGACAGCCCGATGAACAGGGCATTGCGCGGATTGGGCAACTCCACGTAGCGCGCGGCGCGGTACAGGAAGAAGGCGAGCAGGGCGCCTTGCAGGGTGACGGCCAGGGTCTCGTGGCTTTGCAGGAGCAGGCCGAGGCAGCCGATGTAGATCAGGAGCGAGGTGTCGGCCAGGGTGCGGCCGTAGTCGTCCGGCTCCGGCTGGCCGCCGAAGGCCAGGCGCAGGGGCTGGGCCTCGGCGCGCCGGCCCAGATGGTAGGCGGTGTACCAGACCGAGGTCACGCCCAGCAGGAAGAAGCCGATGGTCGACAGGCGCGCCGCCAGCAGGTCGCCCAGGGCCCAGCCGAACAGTTTGATGCACAGGGCGCCGAGCCAGAACGCGAGCGGGCCTTCACCCGCGCTGGGCAGGCCGGCGATGTTCGGGTACAGCCAGTCGGCCAGGCCGCCATGCGCCATGGTCCACATCACGCCGAAGCTGGCCGCGTCGTCCTTCCACGGATCGCGCCCGATCAGGCCGGGCAGGATGTACAGCAGGCCGAGCCCGAACAGGGCCCAGCGCGGCAGGGCGAGGGTGGCGGCGGCAGGGAGGCGGACTGGCTTCATGCAAATGCTGGGCAGGCGCGAAAATATGCGAAGTATGCGGTATGAACGTAAAAAAAGGCAGCGCTGGGCTGCCTTTTTTGCATCGGCGCGGAGCGCTTAGCCTGCGGCGACGGAGGTCTTGGAACCCACGGAGCCGAACTTCTGGCGGAACTTCTCGACGCGGCCGGCGGTGTCCACGATTTTGTGTTTGCCGGTGAAGAACGGGTGCGATTCGGCGGAGACCTCGATCTTCACGAGCGGGTAGGACTTGCCTTCGAATTCGATCGTTTCTTTGGTCTGGATCGTCGAACGGGTGACGAATTTGAAGTCGCACGACAGGTCGTGGAACACGACTTCACGGTAATCCGGATGGATATCAGCTTTCATTATTGCCTCGTTAAGTTAGGTAGCCAACCGGCACTTCGTCGGTCTGTACTGCTTCGCGACCCGATTGCCGATCACTTGCCAGGGTTGTACTGAACCCAAGATTCTATCACAAATCTCAGCCGCCGCGCCGCATCATGTCGAAGAACTCGAGATTGGTCTTCGTCGAGCGCATCTTGTCGAGGATGAACTCCATCGCCTCGATTTCGTCCATGCCGTACAGGAGCTTGCGCAGGATCCAGATCTTCTGCAGCTGGTCCGGCTTGATCAGGAGCTCCTCGCGGCGCGTGCCCGACTTGTTCAGGTTGATGGCCGGGTAGACGCGCTTTTCAGCCAGGCGGCGCTCCAGGTGCACTTCCATGTTGCCGGTGCCCTTGAATTCCTCGTAGATCACGTCGTCCATGCGCGAGCCGGTCTCGATCAGGGCGGTCGCCACGATGGTCAGCGAGCCGCCTTCCTCGATGTTGCGGGCCGCGCCGAAGAAGCGTTTCGGGCGCTGCAGGGCGTTGGCGTCCACGCCGCCGGTCAGCACCTTGCCCGAGGCCGGGATCACGGTGTTGTAGGCGCGCGCCAGGCGGGTGATCGAGTCCAGCAGGATCACCACGTCCTTCTTCATCTCGACCAGGCGCTTGGCCTTTTCCAGCACCATCTCGGCGACCTGCACGTGGCGGGTGGCCGGCTCGTCGAAGGTGGAGGCGACCACTTCGCCGCGCACGGAGCGCTGCATCTCGGTCACTTCCTCGGGACGCTCGTCGATCAGCAGCACGATCAGGGTCACGTCCGGGTGGTTGGCCGTGATGGCGTGCGCCAGGTGCTGCAGGATCACCGATTTGCCGGACTTGGGCGAGGCCACCAGCAGGCCTCGCTGGCCCTTGCCGATCGGGGCGATCATGTCGATGATGCGGCCCGTGATGTTCTCTTCGCCGCGCATCTCGCGCTCCAGGCGCAGCGGAATGTTCGGGTGCAGCGGCGTCAGGTTCTCGAACAGGATGCGGTGCTTGGACGCTTCCGGCGACTCCCCGTTGACCTTGTCGACCTTGACCAGGGCGAAATAGCGCTCGCCGTCCTTGGGCGTGCGCACCTCGCCTTCGATCGAGTCGCCGGTGTGCAGGTTGAAGCGGCGGATCTGCGACGGCGAGATGTAGATGTCGTCGGTCGACGCCATGTACGACGCGTCCGGCGAACGCAGGAAGCCGAAGCCGTCGGGCAGCACTTCCAGGGTGCCGTCGCCGAAGATCTGCTCGCCCTGTTTGGCGCGCTTCTTGAGGATCGCGAACATCAGTTCCTGCTT
>DASRUW010000431.1:0-3504 GCA_035655255.1 Telluria sp.
CAGGCAGCCATTCCTCCAACGCAGGCGGTAACAAGAACTGCTGCTGAGGATCGTAGGGAAGATAACTGGTCGTCATCCTCCCTCAACGTTTACCCCGCATCATCCGATGACAGAATGCTCTCTGCCGCGCAGACTCCTAGGGCTTGTTGACGGTCCCGATCTCGCCTTTGTACTTCAACTCGCGCTTGACCACTTCCAGCGCCTCATACGCCAGCAGGTAGCGGTCCGGGATCACGCCGCTGCGCTCCCAGCTCTCCCCGGTCTTCGGATCGAACACGCGGCCGACCGGAATGGTCGCACCGAAGTGTTCGTTCAGGCGCACCCGCACCGCCGGGTGCGAAGCCCCGCGCGTGGACTCGCCCAGCACCTTGGCCCGGCCCTGCTTTTGCAGCGCCCAGGCCAGCAGCTCCGCCGCCGACACGCTCTGACGGCTGGCCAGCACGATCACCGGCTGCTTGAAGTAGGCCGTGTCCGCGGCCGGCGGCGTGGTGATCAGGCGCTCGGTCTCCAGTTCGCCCGGCCCGCGCCGCCACTGCACGGAGGCCAGGTGCCGCGCTTCCGGAAAGAAGAAGCTGGCCAGGACCACGGCGGAGGCGACCTCGCCGCCGCTGTTGTCGCGCAGGTCCAGCACCAGCTCGCGCGTGCCGTGCAGCTCCCTGAGCGCTGCGGCGAAATGGCGCGCCGCGTCGGCCCCGCCGTTGAAATGGTTGACCTGGAGGTAGCCCACGTTGCCTTCCAGCGTGCGCACCATGCCCACGCCGTCGGTGCGGGTCGGGCGTCCCAGGGTGTCGAGCTCCGTGCCTTCGGCCTGCGCGTCCCAGGGCGCGCGCGGATCGACCACGGTGCCGCCGCCGGCGGGCTTTTCGATCGGGTTCACGGTGAACACGACCGACAGATTGCGGTCGCCGTCGTTGTCGCCGCGGATGTCTTCGATCAGGGTGTCGGTGAGCGCCCGCGTCTCGCGGATCGGATCGTACTTGCCGGTGGCGAGGTCGAAGCGGATGCGCGCGGCCGCCTTGCTGCCGCCGTCGGCGAAGATGTAGCGCGTCTCCATCTCATGCGCCAGCGCCTCCACCACCTGGCGCGACATGGCCGGCGTGACCTGGAACTTGGACAGGAACTGGCCGCGGTCGATCAGCTCGAACATGGGCGGCACGACGAAACGGGCGTAGAAGCCCACCAGGCCCGCCATGAACAGGGCATAGCCGACGGTGCGGCGGTTGAGGCGGGGCAGCGCGAACGGCGGCTTCAATTCGCGTCCAGCCGCGGCGCGTCGGCGGCTTGACCGGCGTCGGCCTGGCGCAGGGCCGCCTGCTTGCGGCGGCCCATGCATTCGGCCTTGGTGGCGCCGACCTCGATGTTCTGGTAGCGCACCTCGTACTTGCCGGCCGCCAGGCGCTCGATCGCGATGCTGTCGTGCGCCTTGATGAAGGCGTGGCGCACGTTGGCGTGGCGGTCCAGGTCGTAGACTTTCACGAACACGGGCGAACCGTTGGCGCTGTTATCGATCTGCAGGCGCATCTCGTCGCCCTCGTTGGCCTGGGGGTAGCCGTCCACGTAGCCGGTCTGCGCGGGCCAGGGTTCGCCGTTGGGGGCGGCCAGGGTGTGCAGCTCGAATTCGCAATCGGGCGCGCGCGCCGGGATCACGAGCTGGGCCACGCCGAGGGAGCGGATATCCGGCCCCTGGTGCACCTCGGGGGCGGCGGCCCAGGCGTCGGGCACGGCGGCGAGCGGATCGGCCACCGGTTCGGGACGAGCCGTCGCCGGCGCGGGCGCGGGGGCCGGCGCGGCGGCCACGCGGACCGGTTCCGTGCGCGGGGTCAGGGCGTTGGCCCAGGCGCCGGGCAAGAGGCGGCCCGGGGCGGACACGGCCACGCCCACCAGCGCGCCCAGCGCCAGGGCGGCGCCCATGGCGGTCCACCAGCGCGGGTCGCGCAGCACGGCACGGCGCGGCAGGCGGTCCGGCACGGCCGGCCAGTTGGGATGGTCGTGGCGGTGCTTGTCCTCGCCCTCGTGGCTCTCGAGCCATTCGACTTCCCATTCCTCGGCGGCGATCCAGTCGTCGTGCTCCTTGCGGCGCACCGGGTCGGACAGGGTCTCGTAGGCGCTGTTGAGAATGGCCATGATGCGGGCGGCCTTTTCGTCGCCCGGATTCTTGTCGGGATGATATTTCTGCGACAGCGCCTTGTAGGCCGCGCGTATGACTTCCTGCGGCGCCCCGCGGGACACCTTCAGGTTGTCATAGTGCGTATGAATCTTGGCCATGATCGAGGTCGCTGTGTTACTGCATGATAGCCGATCGGCAAAATCGGTCCAGCGCGGAATGCGCTTCCACACAAAGCGTTGAGCATAGCCCCGTTTGTAGCCCTAAGGCAAGCAAGCGCGGCTCACAGGCGGTGGCTGCGGTCGGCGCGCGCCAGCGGCTCGGGCAGGGTCACGCCGCGGCCCAGGATCAGCACCTTGAACAGTTCGCCCATCTCGGCCGGGGAGACCAGCTTCTGCACCGCGTTCGACTGCGGCAGGAAAGCCTTGCCGTCCTGCGGGTCGGTGCGCAGCAGCAGCTCGCCGATGCCGGCGGCGATCAGGAAGGCCGCCTGGCTCATGTAGCCCAGCACGTCCAGCCCGGCGTGCTGCGCGGCCAGGGCCATGGCGGTGAAGTCGACGTGGGCCGTCAGGTCCTGCAGGCCGGGCAGGAAGAAGGGATCGGGATGGGCATGGTGGCGGTAATGGCACATCAGGGTGCCGCCCACCCGCGCCGGGACATAGTATTCGTGGGCCGGAAAACCGTAGTCGACCAGCAGGGCGGCGCCGCGCCCGGCCCTGAGCATGCCCGCCAGCGACGCCATGTAGGCGGCGGCCACCGGGTGCAGCTCCGTGGTGTAGCCCTCGGGCAGGCTGTCCGCGTCCGGCACCTGGCGCCGGAGCTGGGCGGACAGGTTGTCGTCCAGCGCGCGCTCGGCGTACGCGAAGCGCCCGTCGGCGCTCGTCACGGCCAGTTCGCGCCAGCCGGCTGCGCTCTTGCGCACCAAGTGGACCGGCATGGCGTCCAGCACCTCGTTGCCGAGCACGACGCCCTCGAAGGACGGCGGCAGGCTGTCCAGCCAGCGCACCTGCGGGAAATCCTGCAGCAACGCCTGCTGGCGCGCGCGCAGTTCGCCGGACAGCTCGACGATGGTGTAGCTCGCGACCGCGATGCCGCTCCGCTGCGCCTCGGTCAGCACATCCAGCGCCAGGCGCCCGGTACCGGCCCCGAATTCCATCAGGTGGGGCGCGCTCTGCTCCATGAACCCGGCCGCGACGTGGGCCAGCGTGGCCCCGAACAGGGGCGAGAGCTCCGGCGCGGTCACGAAGTCCCCGGCCGTGCCCAGCTTGGCCGAGCCGCCCGTGTAATAGCCCAGGCGGGGCGCGTACAGGGCCAGCTCCATGAAGCGGGCGAAGGATATCTGGCCACCGGCCTGGGCGATGTCGGCGGCGATCAGGCGGGTCAGGGCGGCGGACGCTTCC
>DASRUW010000432.1:0-4608 GCA_035655255.1 Telluria sp.
GGCGGCCGGCGCCGGGGCCGCTTCAGCAGCCGGCTCGGTCGGCTGCTGCTGCGCTTGCTCCGTGACAGGCACTTCCTGGTGTTCTTGGTCTTGCATCGAAAGACTCCTAAAAATCAATCACTTAGTTGCTTTTTTAGCCAGCCGGGGCTGGCCGCACTGGGCGGAAGATGGGGTTTGCCCCTACCTTTTCAAGGGGTATAGAACGCAATCTTTCGATTTGGCAGGAAAAGCCGTGTTCCGCCGTCAAGACGCCCCGCCGCCCGTAGCGAAACTGCTATTTTACGCCAGCGCGCGGGGCACCCCGCATGTGCTACTGGGCGGCGCCCAGGTCCAAGGCATGGATGCGGCCGGCTTCGGCGTCGCGCTTGAGCTCCTCGCGCTGGGAGGCCGGCTGCATGGTCGGCCAGCCCATCACGTGCTGCTCGGCAATTTCGGCCAAGGCCTCGATCCAGACCGGGTTCTCGTTCAGGCAGGGGATGTAGGCGTAGTGCTCGCCGCCGTTGGCCTCGAAGGCGTGCTTGCATTCGAGGTTGATCTCTTCCAGCGTTTCCAGGCAGTCGGCGATGAAGCCGGGGCACATCACGTCCACCTTGCGCACGCCGTCGCGGGCCAGCGCTTCCAGGGTCGGCTGGGTGTAGGGCTGGAGCCATTCCGCCCGGCCGAAGCGGGACTGGAAGGTGACGACGTATTCGTCCGCCTTCAGGTGCAGGGCCTGGGCCAGCAGGCGCGCGGTCTTGTGGCACTCGCAATGGTAGGGGTCGCCGCGCAGGAGGGTGCGCTTGGGCACGCCGTGGAAGCTCAGGACCAGCTTCTCGCCGCGCCCGTGCGCATGCCAGTGCGCGCGCACGGCGTCGGCCAGGGCCCCGATGTAGGCGTGGTGGTCGTGGTAGTTGCGCACCAGGCGCAATTCCGGCAGGTTGCGCACCTTGCGGTAGTGGTCGAACACGGCGTCGTACACGGACGCGGTGGTGGTGCCGGAATACTGCGGGTAGGCGGGCAGGATGGCGACGCGCTGGCAGCCTTCCGCTTTCAGGCGGTCGAGGACCTCCGTCATCGACGGCGAACCGTAACGCATGGCGTAGGTGACGGTGAGGTCGTTGTGGCCGCGCGCGGCGAGCTGGCTTTGCAGCAGGGCCGCCTGCTTCTGCGTGTGAACCAGCAGGGGCGAGCCTTCGCGGGTCCAGATCAACTCGTACTTCTTCGCCGACTTACCGGGGCGAAAGGTGAGGATGAACAGGTTGAGGATCCACCACCAGATGAAGCGCGGAATCTCCACCACGCGCGGGTCCGACAGGAACTCCATCAGGTAGCGGCGCACGGCGCCGCGGCGGGGCGCGTCCGGCGTGCCCAGGTTGACCAGCACGATCGCGCTATGCGGCAGGGTTCCGTGTTGGTGGGCAGGCTCGGGGCGAAAGGACATGGCGGCTGGGCTTCGTTAGTCAAAGCAACCATTATATGGGGTCTGACCCCGATTTTTGGGGTCGGACCCCGGTTTTCAGGAAGCGAGCAACTCGCGCGCGTGCTTGCGGGTCGTGGCGGTGATTTCCAGACCGCCCAGCATGCGCGCCACCTCCTCCACCCGCGCCTTGGGATCGAGCACGGCGATGCGCGAGACGGTCTTGCCGTTGTCGGTGCCGGCCTTGGCCACCTGGAAGTGGGCGTTGGCTTGCGAGGCCACCTGCGGCAGGTGGGTCACGCACAGCACCTGCCGGTCCTGGCCGAGGCGCTTGAGCAGCCGCCCCACCACTTCGGCCACGGCGCCGCCGATGCCGCTGTCCACTTCGTCGAAGATCAGGGTCGGCACGGTGGTCGCGTTGGACGTGATGACGGAGATCGCGAGCGAGATGCGCGCCAGCTCGCCGCCCGAGGCGACTTTCGCCAGCGGGCGCGGCGCCACGCCGGCATGGCCGGCGACGAGGAATTCGACCTGCTCCACGCCGTGCGCGGCGGGTTCACAAGGGTTGAGCGCCACGGCGAACGAGCCGCCGCTCATGGACAGCTCCTGCATGGCGGCGGTGACGTGTTCGCCCAGCTTGCGCGCGGCCTCGGCGCGCTGCTTGCTCAATGCCGCCGCCAGCTTGAGGTAGGCCTGGCGCGCCTGTTCTTCCTGCTTGCGCAGGCCCTCGATGTCGCTGGCGTCGGCCAATTGGCGCAGTTCGGCGGCCAAGCGCGCGTGCTCCTCCGGCAGGTCGTCAGGCGCGACGCGGAACTTGCGCGCCGTGCTGTGGATCGCCTCCATGCGCGCCTCCACGTCCTGCAGGCGGGCCGGGTCCAGCTCGACGCGGCCCAGGTAATCGTTCAGCGCGTAGACCGCTTCCTGCAGCTGGATGCGGGCGGGCTCCATGCAGTCGAGGACGGGCTTCAGGGCCGCATCCACGTCGGCCAGCTTGGCCAGGCGCGTGGTGAGCCCGTTCAGCTGCGACAGGATGGGGTGGTCCGCCTCCGAGATCGCCTGCAAGGCATCCTGCGCGCCTTCGATCAGGCTGGCCGCGTGCGACAGGCGGCTATGCTCGTTCGATACCTCGGTCCATTCGCCCGGCTTGACGGCCAGCTTTTCCAGTTCGCCGACCTGCCACTCCAGCCGCTCGCGCTCCATCAGCACGTTCCTGGCGTTGGTCTCGAACTCTTCGCGCTGGCGCTCGATGGCGCGCCAGGCGCGGTAGGCCGCGGCCACGGGACGGCTGTCGGCGCCGGCCTGGTTGTCCAGCAGGGCGCGCTGGGCTTCCGGCTTGAGCAGGGATTGGTGCGCGTGCTGGCCGTGGATGTCGACCAGCAGCTCGCCCAGCTCGCGCAGCTGGCCGGCGGTGGCGGCGATGCCGTTGATGAAGGCCTTGGAGCGGCCCGCGTTGTCGATCACGCGGCGCAGCAGCGCTCCCCCCTCCTCGCTCGCGAATTCGTTCTCGTCCAGCCAGGCGGCGGCCGCGCCTTCGACCGCGAAATCGGCCGTGATGTCGGCCTTGGCCGCGCCTTCGCGCACCACGCTGGCATCGCCGCGGCCGCCCAGCGCCAGCTGCAACGCGTCGATCAGGATCGACTTGCCCGCGCCGGTCTCGCCGGTGAAGACGGTGAAGCCGCCGGAGAATTCGAGTTCGATGGCATCGACGATGACGAAGTCGCGGATGGTCAGGGTACGCAGCATGGGTGGATCAGAGTCCTTTGGTCAGGCGGCCGTCGAGCGTCGGGTACTCGTTCCAGTGCAGTTTCTCGCGCAGGGTGTCGTAGTAGCTCCAGCCGGCCGGATGCAGGAAGGTGATGGTGTTGGGCGAGCGCTCGATGACGATGCGGTCGCCATTGCGCAGGCTGGCGAAAGTCTGCATGTCGAAATTGACGCTGATGTCGCGGCCGCTGACGATCTCGATCACGATCACCGAGGAGTCTGGCACGACGATCGGGCGGTTGGACAAGGCGTGCGGCGCGATCGGCACCAGGCCGATGCCGTTCAGGGTCGGGTGCAGCAGCGGGCCGCCGGCCGACAGCGCGTAGGCCGTGGAGCCGGTCGGCGTGGCCACGATCAGGCCGTCGGAGCGCTGGATGGACATGAAATCGCCGTCGACGAACACCTTCAGTTCCACCATGCCGGCGCCGGCCCCGCGCGCCACCACCACATCGTTGACGGCGATGCCGCTGGCGATCTCGGCGCCGTCGCGCTGCACGGTCGCTTCCAGCATGGTGCGGCGCTCCGCGCTGGCTTTGCCGCCCAGGATTTCGGACAGGGCCGGGATCATGCGTTCGAGCGGGATGTCGGTCATGAAGCCGAGGCGGCCCTGGTTGATGCCGATCAGCGGCACGTCGAAGGGCGCGAGCTGGCGCGCGATGCCGAGCATGGTACCGTCGCCGCCCATGACGATGGCCAGGTCCGCCTCCTCCCCGATCTGGGCGATGGACATGGCCGGCACGCCGGCGTAAGCGACGTGGCGCGCGGTCTCGGCTTCGAAGACGACGCTGAAGCCCTGCCCCTGCAAAAAGCCGATCAGCGCATCGACCGGCTCCTGGATGCCCGAGGTATGATGCCGCACGGCGAGCGCAATGGTCTTCGTCTGATCAGGCGTGGGCATAGGGGCAGGCTTAGCTGTACGGAACCACAGTATAAGACAAGGAGAGAGAGCATGGCAAAAGCACTAGGGGTGGGCGGCATCTTCTTCAAATCCCCCGATCCGGCGGCGCTGATGGCGTGGTACGAACGCGCGCTGGGTTTTCCGGCGGGCGGCTACGTGGCGTTCCAGCCGGACGCCATTCCGGCCGGGGGCTGCACGACCTTCTGCGCCTTCAAGGCGGACACCGACCACTTTGCTCCGAGCACGCGCGAATTCATGTTGAACCTGATGGTCGACGATCTGGAGGGGGCGCTGAAGCAGGTAGTCGAGGCCGGCGGCAAGCTGGCCGGCGAGCCCCAGAGCTTCGACTACGGCGCCTTCGGCTGGTTCATGGACCCGGACGGGAACAAGGTCGAACTCTGGCAGCCGAAGGCCTAGGAGTCTGCGCGGCAGAGAGCATTCTGTCATCGGATGATGCGGGGTAAACGTTGAGGGAGGATGACGACCAGTTATCTTCCCTACGATCCTCAGCAGCAGTTCTTGTTACCGCCTGCGTTGGAGGAATGGCTGCCTG
>DASRUW010000433.1:0-8625 GCA_035655255.1 Telluria sp.
CGAAGGGCTGGTCGGCCAATGCGCGGTGGAGAAGACCCGCATCTGGCTCACCGACGTCCCGCGCGACTACATCGTCGTTTCCTCCGGTCTGGGCGCGGCGCCGCCGACCAACATCGTTGTGCTGCCGATCCTGTTCGAGCAGCAGGTCAAGGCGGTGATCGAGATCGCGTCCCTGGACCGCTTCACCGAGACCCACCTGTCCTTCCTCGACCAGTTGATGGAGTCGATCGGCGTGGTGCTCAACACGATCGAAGCGAACAGCCGGACCGAGTCGCTGCTGACCCAGTCGCAGTCCCTGGCGCAGGAGCTGCAGCAGACCAACCAGGAGCTGGCCGAGAAGGCGCGCCTGCTGTCCGAGCAGAACATCGAGGTGGAACGCAAGAACCGCGAGGTGGAACAGGCCAAGCTGGCACTGGAGGAAAAGGCGACCCAGCTGGCCCTGTCGTCCAAGTACAAGTCCGAGTTCCTGGCCAACATGTCGCACGAGCTGCGCACGCCGCTCAACTCCCTGCTCATCCTGGCGCAGCAGCTGGGCGACAACCCGGAGGGCAACCTGTCGAGCAAGCAGGTGGAATTCGCCAAGACCATCCACGGCTCCGGCTCCGACCTGCTCACCCTGATCAACGACATTCTCGACCTGTCCAAGATCGAGTCCGGCACGGTGACGCTGGACGTGTCCGAGTACCGCTTCTCCAACCTGCGCAACTACGTGGACCGCACCTTCCGCCACATGGCCGAACAGAAGCACCTCGGCTTCTCGGTGGAACTGGCCGACAGCCTGCCGAACAGCGTCATGACGGACACCACGCGCCTGCAGCAGGTGCTCAAGAACCTGCTGTCCAACGCCTTCAAGTTCACCAGCCATGGCCAGGTGGAGCTCAAGATCGAAGTGGCCAAGGACGGCTGGAGCCCCGACCACCCCAACCTGAACCACGCGGACGCGGTGCTGGCCTTCTCGGTCAGCGACACGGGCGTCGGTATCGCGACCGACAAGCTGCAGCTGATCTTCGAGGCCTTCCAGCAGGCCGACGGCTCCACCGCCCGCAAGTACGGCGGCACGGGCCTGGGCCTGTCGATCTCGCGCGAACTGGCGCGCCTCCTGGGCGGCGAGATCCGGGTCGAGTCGATCGTCAACGTCGGTTCCACCTTCACGCTGTACCTGCCGTACAACCGCTCCGGCTTCGTCAACTACGACCTGTCGCGCCAGCAGCTGGCCCGGCCGGCCGCCGCGCCGGCGTCGTCCCACGTGGTGTACGCCGCCCCGGTCCACGAAGTGGAAACCTCGGCGCTGGACGTGGTCGACGACATCGCCAGCCCGCCCCTGATCGAGTATGGCGGGGTGCTGGACGACCGCGGCCTGGTGGCGCCGGGCGACCCGGCCGTGCTGATCATCGAGGACGACGAGCGCTTCGCCAAGGTGGTGCTCGATTTCGCCCGCGAGAAGAACTTCAAGGGCATCGTCACCCACATCGGCGACTCGGCCCTGTCGCTGGCGCGCGATTACCTGCCCTCCGCCATCCTGCTCGACCTGGACCTGCCCGACATCGACGGCTTCACGGTGCTCGACCGCCTCAAGCGCGACCCGAGCACCCGCCACATCCCCGTGCACGTCATGTCGAGCCTGCGCGAGCGCGAAAAGGCGCTGCGCCAGGGCGCGATCTCCTACCTGAACAAGCCGGTGACCAAGGAGACCTTGCAGGAGGAGTTCACGCGCATCCAGAAGTTCCTCCTCGGCGGCAAACGCAGCCTGCTGGTGGTGGAGGACGAGGAAGCGCAGCGCGAGTCCATCGTCAACCTGATCGGCGCCAAGGACATCCGCATCGTTGCGCTGGAGAACGGCGAGAAGGCGCTCGAAGCCCTGCGCAGCCAGCACTTCGACTGCATGGTGCTGGACCTGACCCTACCCGACATCAGCGGCTTCGACCTGCTCGACATCATTGGCAAGGACCAGACCCTGCGCGACCTGCCGATCGTGATCTACACGGCCAAGGAACTGAAACGCGCCGAGGTGACGAAGCTGAAGAAGTACGCCAAGACCATCGTCATCAAGGATGCCCGCTCGCCCGAGCGCCTGCTGGACGAGACGGCGCTGTTCCTGCACCGCTCCCACGCCAGCCTGCCGGAGGCCCAGCGCCGCATGCTGGAGGAGATCCACGCCCAGGACGGCGGCCTGGCCGGGCGCAAGGTGCTGATCGTCGACGACGACCTGCGCAACATCTTCGCCCTGTCCTCGCTCTTGGAGCGCCAGCAGATGCAGGTGCTGTTCGCCGAGAACGGCCGCGACGGCATCGAGGTGCTGGAGAAGGACCCGAGCATCGAGATCGTCCTGATGGACATCATGATGCCGGAGATGGACGGCTACGACACCATGCGCGCCATCCGCCGCATTCCGAAGTTCCGTTCCCTGCCGATCATCACGCTCACGGCCAAGGCCATGAAGGGTGACCGCGACAAGTGCATCGCCGCCGGCGCGTCCGACTACATCACCAAGCCGGTGGACGTGGCGCAGCTGCTGTCCTTGATGAGGGTGTGGCTGCATTGATGACGGAAGCAACCGAGGAACTGGAAGTCGCCCTGCTGCTGGAAGCCCTCTTCCAGCGGCACGGGTTCGACTTCCGCGCGTACGACCGGCCGGGCGTCAAGCGCAAGCTGCAGCACCTGATGCGCGAGCGGGGCCTGCCCACGGTCTCGCTGCTGCAGAACGCCGTCCTGCACGAGGACGGCGCCGCCTGCCACGTGCTGCGCCGCCTGTCGGTGCAACCGATTCCTCTGTTCGACGACCCAGAGCAGGCGCGCCTCTTGCGCATCGCCGTCACCTGCCTGCACGCGAGCCCGGTGCCGCGGGTGTGGCTACCCGACTGCGCGGGCGCCGAGGGCGCGTGGTCGCTCGCGATCCTGCTGGCGGAAGAGCGCCTGCACCGCCGTACCGAAATCTTCGCCACGGTCGCCACCGAGGAGATGCTGGCCGAGGCCCAGGATGCCACCATTCCCGTCGAGCGGATCCAGGAATACCAGGAGAGCTACCTGAAAAGCGGTGGCCTGGGCAGGCTGTCCGACTATTTCGACATCCGCGGCAAGCGCGCGACGCTCATCGCATCCCTGCGCGAACGCATCACCTGGTCGCAATACAACTTGGTGACGGACGCCTCGCCCAACGAATTCCAGATGATCGTCTGCCAGCGCGCCCTGCCCGACTTCGGACCCGCGCTGCGCCAGCGCGTGCTGCAGCTGTTCCACGGCAGCCTGAGCCTGTTCGGCGTCCTCGGCATCGACCGCCCCTTCGATGCCACTACCCCGCTGGCCGCATCCTATCAGCCCCTGTTCCCATCCGCGCCCTGGTACAAACGGGTCGCCTGACGCATGAACTACTATCTTGCAGGCGCTGGTCTGCTGGTCGCGCTGGTTGGCGCGATTCATTCGATCCTCGGACAGCGCATGATCTTCCGCGAACCGCGCGGCCGCTACACCGGCATCCTGTGGGCGACCTGGCACCTGGCGACTGTCCTGAGCTGGGGTGTTGCGGCCATCCTGTTCTGGCTCGCGCGCCAGAACGAGGCCACGATCCGGTCGCTGGCGCCAATCGCCTGCGCCATCGCCGTGTCGATGGCCGCCAGCGCCGCACTTGTCTGCATCGGCACCCATGGTCGCCATCCCGGCTGGGCCGCGCTCCTCGGCGTCGCCATCCTGTCCTATTTGGCGCTCACCTGACGCTGGTTTTTTGACCCTGGTTTTTGGGTCTTTAGGTGGGGCGGGCGGACGAGGGGCGCTCGGCGATGCGGTCGCGCCAAGCTTGCAGGTGGGGCATGCCTTCTTCGCCGGGGCGGAATTTGAGCAGGCCTTTCGCGAATTCCAGGCCGCAGAATGCCGTGATGTCGGCGATCGTGAAACGCTGGCCGGCCACGAACGGCTGGCTGGCCAGCACGCCATCGAGCCAGCGCGCCGTGGCGCGCAGCTTTTCGCCTTGCGATGCGCCGAAGTCCTTGAACTGCGGCTGCTCCAGGTGCGCCAGCCCGGGATGCGTGTGGCGCACGCTGTTGAAGATCTGCAGGCACAGCACCAGCTCCATGCGCCGGTCCGCTTCCTCGATGAAGGCGCGTTCTTCGGCCGTCTCGCCCATCAGGTTCGGCTGCGGGTACAGGCCTTCCAGATAGGTGCAGATGGCGCGCGTTTCGGTCAGCACGCGGCCATCATCGAGCTCCAGTGCGGGCACGCGCGCGAGCGGGTTCTTGGCGACGTACCAGTCGGCCTTGTGCTCGTTCTTGCCCAGATCGACCATGACCTGCTCGATGCCGGTGATGCCCTTCTCGGCGATGAACATGGTGACGCGCCGCGGATTGGGTGCAAAAGTGCTGGTGTAAAGCTTCATGCAGGTTCTCTCCCTTAGTTTTTCGATTGCCCTGTTTCGAGCATGTTGCGCACGCCGGCGGCGAACGTCTCCGCGTCCTCGTCCAGATTGAGCGACAGGTCGCGCTTGGACGGCGGCATCAGCAGCCCCTTCTTCACCGCGGGCCGCTCGCCGATCTGCTGGATCCAGCGCTGCAAATTGGGCAGATCGTCGACCGGAACACCCGACCACTTGTGGGTGCGCACCCAGGCCCAGTTCGCGATATCCGCGATCGAATATTCGCCCGCCAGGTATTCATGATCCTTCAGGCGGCTCTCCAGCACGCGGAACAGGCGCTTGCTCTCGCCCTGGTAGCGGTCGATGGCCGGCTGGATCTTCTCCGGGAAGTAGCGGAAGAAGGCATTGGCCTGCCCCATCATCGGACCGATGCCACCCATCTGGAACATCAGCCACTGCAGCACCAACGAACGTCCCTTGAAGTCCTGCGGCATCAGCTGCCCGGTCTTCTCGGCCAGGTAGATCAGGATCGCGCCGGACTCGAACACGGCGAAGTTGTCCTCGGCCCGGTCGACGATGGCGGGAATGCGCCCGTTCGGATTGAGCGCGAGGAACCACGGCTCCTTCTGCTGGTTCAGCGACAGGTCCAGCACATGCAGTTCATACGGCAGCGCCAGTTCCTCCAGCGCGATCGAGATTTTGTGTCCGTTGGGCGTCGCGGCCGAGTACAGATCGATCATGATGAGCCACCTCCATCTTTACAGTCTCTGCCGATGATAGCCGGAATGCGGCGCGCCTGCAGACACATGCATACGTTTGACAGGCCCCTGCTTTCGCTTTAGATTCCCGCAGTTCCCATCTTCCGCGCACGAAGGACTCCCATGCATCGCACTCTGATCTCCGCCGCCGTACTTGCGCTGGCCGGCCTGGCCGCCTCGCCCACCATCGCCGCGCCGCGCGCGCCCATGGCCGCAAAGGCGACCACCCAGCTGCCGCGCACCGCCAGCCCTACCCACTACGACGTCTCGCTGGTCCCGGACGCGGCCAAGTCCACCTTCGCGGGCAAGGTGACGATCACGCTCAACGTGCTCGAGCCGACCAGCACCATCACGCTCAATGCGGCGGACATGAACTTCTCGAAGGCGATCCTGACCCCGATCGGCAAGGGCCAGCCCCTGACCGGCAAGGCCGCCGTCAACAACGAGGCGCAGACCGCGACCTTCACTTTCGACCAGCCGCTCGCGAAAGGCGCCTACAAGCTGGCGCTCGAGTACACGGGCCTGATCGGCACCCAGGCCGTGGGTCTGTTCTCCATCGACTACGATACACCGGCCGGCAAGAAACGCGCGCTGTACACGCAGTTCGAGAACTCGGATGCGCGCCGCATGATCCCGTCCTGGGACGAACCGAACTACAAGGCGACCTTCACGCTGGACGTGACGGTGCCGGCCGACCAGATGGCCATCAGCAATATGCCCGCCGCCAGCACCACCACCCTGCCGGACGGCCGCAAGCACGTGCAGTTCGCGCGTTCGCCCAAGATGTCGACCTACCTCCTGTTCTTCGGCGCCGGCGACTTCGAGCGCGTGGCGGAGAAGGTCGACGGCGTCGAGATCGGCGTCGTCACCAAGCGCGGCAGCCTGCCGCAGGCGCGCTTCATCCTGGACGCGTCCAAGGACGTCCTCAAGGAATACAACGACTACTTCGGCGTGAAGTACCCGCTGCCCAAGCTCGACAACATCGCGGCGCCGGGCCGCAGCCAGTTCTTCGGCGCGATGGAAAACTGGGGCGCGATCTTCACGTTCGAATATGCGCTGCTGCTCGATCCGGCCATCTCCACCCAGACCGACAAGGAAGGGGCCTTCGCCGTCGCGGCGCACGAAATGGCGCACCAGTGGTTCGGCGACCTGGTCACCATGCAGTGGTGGGACGACCTGTGGCTCAACGAAGGCTTCGCCTCCTGGATGGAAAGCCGCATGTCGGCCCGTTTGCATCCGGAGTGGCAGACTTCCCTCGGCACGGTGCAGGTGCGCGAAGGCGCGATGTTCCGCGACTCGGTCGCCACCACCCACCCCATCGTCCAGCACGTCGAGACGGTGGAACAGGCCAGCCAGGCGTTCGACAGCATCACCTACGCGAAGGGCGAATCCGTCATCCGCATGCTGGAGAACTACGTCGGCGAAAACGCCTGGCGCGACGGCGTGCGCGCCTACATGAAGCAGTATGCCTACTCCAACACCGTGTCCGACGACCTGTGGCGTCACATCGAGAAGGCGGCCAAGAAACCCGTCACCGCGATCGCCCACGACTTCACCTTGCAGCCGGGCGTGCCCGTCATCCGCGTGCAGGACGTGTCGTGCAAGAAGGGCAGCACCTACGCCACGCTGGAGCAGGGTGAATTCAGCCGCGACAATCCGGACAAGAAGCCGCTGACCTGGCATGTGCCGGTAGTCGGCCAAACCGTTGGCGCGACTGCAGCCGGCCGCACCCTGGTCGGCAACGGCAAGGGCACGCTGGTCGCGCCGGGCTGCGGCCCGCTGGTCGTGAACTACGGCCAGGCCGGCTACTACCGCACCCTGTACGCGCCGGCCGTGTTCAAGACGGTGGCCGACGGCTTCGACAAGCTCGCCCCCATCGACCAGCTGGGCATCCTGTCCGACAACTGGGCCTTCGGCATGGCCGGCCAGCAGCCGGCCTCCAACTTCCTCGACCTGGCCGACAAGGTGCCCCTGGGCGCCAACCCGCAGGTGTGGGGCCAGGTGGCCGGCACCTTCGACGGCCTGCACCACTACTACCAGGGCGACGCGGCGCGCCAGCAGCGCTTCGACCAGTATGCCGTCAGCCGGCTCGCCCCCGTGTTCGCGCAGATCGGCTGGACCGCGCGCGCCGGAGAGCCGGACACCGTCGCCAACCTGCGCGCGCAGCTGATCGGCGTGCTCGGCGACCTGAACGACAGCGCCGTGGTGGCCGAAGCGCGCCGCCGCTACGCAGCGCAGGCGACCGACCCGGCCGCGCTGCCTGGTCCGCTGCGCAAGGTGATCACGGCCGTCGTCGCCCAGCACGCCGACGCCGCGACCTGGGACCAGCTGCACGCTGCCGCCCAGGCCGAGAAGTCTCCGCTCATCAAGGACAGCCTGTACAACATGCTGGCCCTGGCCGCGGATCCGGCGCTGGCCAAGCGCGCGCTGGAGCTGGCCCTGACCGACGAGCCGGGCGTCACCAACAGCTCCTCGATGATCGCCGTGGTCTCCAACACGCATCCGGAGATGGCGTTCGACTTCGCGCTGGCCAACATGGCCAAGGTGAACGAGCGTGTCGACGCCTCCTCGCGCAGCCGCTACTTCCCGCGCCTGGCCTCGCATTCGACCGATCCGGCCACCATCGCCAAGCTGAAGGCCTACGCCGAAGCCAACCTGGCGCCGACCTCGCGCCGCGACGCCGACACGGCCGAAGCCGACATCGCCTACCGCATCAAGGTGCGCAACGAGCGCCTGCCGGCCATCGACGCGTGGCTGCAGGCAAGGAAGTAAGCCGTCATCCGCGCGGGAGCGGGGATGCCGGGTGATCGGCTAGAATGAGGCATCATGCCTCGCTCCCCCCTTCCTCGCGCCTGGGTGCGCATGCCCTCCGGACGGCGCCTGGATCTGCTCGATCCGACGCCGTTCGACTGGGATGACGAGGACCTGGCGCTGGGCCTGGCCCGCACCTTCCGCTGGGGCGGCCACTCCGCGTGGCCGCAGCCGCTTTCCGTGGCCCAGCATTCCATCGCCGTGCTGTACCTGCGCCGGCGCCTGACGCCGGGGCCCCTGCCCGCCAAGGCCGAGCTGCGCGAATTGCTGCACGACGCCGAGGAAGGCCTGCTCGGCTTCGACGCCATCTCCGTCATCAAGCCCTTCCTGGGCGAGCAGTTCCGCGCCCTGACGCAGCGCTTGGAACACGCCGTCTTCGTGCGCTACGGCCTGCCGGCCTGGACCCGCGCCGAGCACGCGCTGCACAAACGCGCCGACCGCCTGGCCGCCGCCAGCGAGGCGGTGCACGTGGCCGGATGGTCCGCGGCCGAGGTGCGCAGCACGCTCAAGATCACCATCGAGCCGCTGGCGGAAGATCCGCTGGTGGCGACCTATGGCGGCACGCCGTGGGAACCGTGGCCGGCGCGCGACGCCGCCGAGCGCTTCATGGCCGAACTGGAAGCGCTCAAACGGCGCGACGCGGTGTGACGCTCTATCCACAACTTCTGTGAATAACAGTGTTGAAAACACCCCGTGCATGCAGTCGTGGCGGGC
>DASRUW010000434.1:0-4919 GCA_035655255.1 Telluria sp.
ATTCCGGCGCGGGGGCCGGAAGGTTCCAGGAATTTGATACATATGCCGCGCCTAGACCTGGCGCGCGGTATCGTAGTGCGTGCCGCCGTTGTAGAAAATGACGATCGGATTGGAGTTGGCCGGACCCATCGTCTGCACCAGGGTGCCCGTGCTGGAAGAAAGGATATGAATAGTACGGCCCAGGGCGCGCGCCATCAGCTCCGGCACCAGGTCACCGTCGTCATGGCTCCAGTTGCCGGCCGTGGACAGGTAGCGTACGGTCGCGGCAACCTTCTGCTCCGCGGTCCCCGAGCGGGTGATGAAATCGAGGTAGGTGGTGCCGTTGAACTTGCTGCCGTGGTGCTGACTCAGCTCCTGCGCCGCCTGCAGACGCAGATTGTGCGCGGATGGCCCCAGATTGCCCGACGCGCGCACGGAATGGAAGAAGCAGTCGCCATCGTTGGGAGAAGCGATCCGCTCGTAGGTGCCGAACGGCGTGCGGTAATACTGCACCGTCGCGCCGACCGAGGCGTTCTTGCCTCCCTTGCCGCCTGTCTGCGGCTGTGAGGCCGGCGTGGTGAGGAACACGGGCGCGGCCACGTTCTTGTCGTAACAGGTCAGAAGATGCGCCTCGCGCTTGGCCGTATCGACCTCCACGATCGCCACCGTGCCGTCCTTCTCGAAGTAGAACTTCACGGCCGTCGCGCTCTCGCTCACCTCCTTTTTCATCTGGCCGTCCTTGACCGTGCTGCGGCAAATCTCCATGTACTCGCGCATCGCGGCTCGCATCGGCTTTCTCAGGTGCAGTTCGGACGCCTTCGGCTGGACCAGGTCGATGTGCTTATGCAGGTGATACGCCGCGGTCCCGGTGTCCTTGAAATGGAGTTTGTCGGCGCTGCGCTGCAGCTGGCCGGGCAGATCGTCCGCGCTGGCCAGGGCCGCGGCTCCCCCCGACATCAGGTTGGTCGCATGCGTCACCGTACGTTTGTGCAGATTGTCGAGCGCCGTGCGTTCCACCTTGTTCTTGGTCGCCGCCACGTAGTATTCGAACAGGTTCACGAATTCGAAGGCGTTCGGGCTGGCCAGCTTGGCGTGGGCGTAACGCGCCGCGGCGCGCGCCATCTCCACGCTGATACCGGAGTTTTCCAGGTCGTAGATGCGCGCCAGCTCCTCCTCGTTCAATTTGCCGTGCGCGCTCAGCTTGTCCGGATCGGCGATGCCACAGGTATCGCGCAGGAAGGCGAAGGCGCTTTCCAGCTGGGGCTTGAAGCGCAGGCGTTCCTTGCCCGAGGAAGTCAGGTGCTGCACCGTATCGTCCGACCGGTTCCATCCATGTCCGTGCGCCAGGTTGTGCACCAGCTGCAGGACCTTGGGCATCTGCTGGTCCCGCACCAGTTCCTGCACGCGCTTGAACGGCACGGTCAGATGGCCGCCGAGATGAACCATCCCGTCCTTCTCTTCGTAGCTGATGCCGGCATCCTTGGCGGCCTGCTTCAACGCGGCGCGCACATCCTCGGCCTTGCCGTGATTGGCAGGGTCGAAGCCCCACCAGGTCCACATCTTGGGCCCGAAGTACTCGCGCCGGCCGCCCACCATCTTCACCGGCGGCTCGCCCGGCTGGCCCGTCTTGGAGAAACCCTCCTGCTTCTTCTTCCACACCCCGCCGATGTCGCGGTACAGGTGGTAGTGCGGGGACGGATGGCCCTTCACGTCGTGGTCGCTGTAGTCGACGTCGATCAGCAGCTTGTGTTCCGATCCGCCGACGTCGGTGTAGGCGTAGATCCGGTACTGGTAGATGCGCCCGGTCGCCACATCCACCTTGACCGACGGCGCGGCCTTCGGATCCCAGTCCGACACGGCGCCTACGGAGCGGAAGCGCGGCGTGACTTCGCGCGAGAACGCCGCCATCCCGTCGTGGAAGGAGCCGGCGATGGTGTCGGGATAGACCAGGCGGATCGCCTCCGGCGGAAAGTTCAGCCGGCGCATCACGTCGACCACTTCCATCGGGGCCTTGAACCCGGACTGGTGGATAAACAAGCCCTTGCGGCTCGGCCCCAGCGCCTTGTCCTGCAGAGGCGCGAGGATGACGGCCGCGTTCTTGCGCAGCAGGTCCAGCACCTCGGCATCGAGGTGGTAGGCCTCGAAGGCGAACTCCGGCTTGCGCGGCTGCGGACCGCGTTTCTTCTTCTTTTTGCTGTTGCGTTTCCAGTTGGCCAGCCGGTTCTCGTATTCCTTCAGCTTTTCGCGGTAGACCGTCTGATGTTCCAACCATTGCTGGTGCCCGCGCTCGATGAACTTGAGCGCCCGTCCGAAATTCTCGGGCTTCTCGGACAAGTGCTGCAGGATGGCCTGCGCGCGCTCCTTGAACGGCCGGTCCGGTCCCGGATCCGCCGAAAAGCGCAGCAGGCCGCTACGGGCATGCTCCGTGCGCGCGTCGCTGCCGATCGGTTTGTCGCGTTCGCGCGCGGACGGATCGAGGTACAGCGCGTTGAGCGTGAAGTCCCTCGTGCGTGCGTCGGCGGCCAGGTCGAGGGCCTGCGGCGCGCTGCTGCTCAGGGTGGTGGAAACGATGTCGACCGACGCCTCGTCCTGGCCGACCTTGACCAGCTTGATCGCCTGGGTCACGGACGGATTCAGGTGGTTCTCCTGCATCAGCTTTTCCAGCAGATCCACCGGCATGTCGGTCTTCAGGTCCACGTCCTTGATCTTGCCGGCCTTGCGCACGAAGTCGCGCACCGCGCCGCCCACCACGTACACCCGGAAACCGCGCTCCTGGATCAGCTTCAGGACGTCGCGCACGGTGTGCTTGGCGCCGACCGGGAAATCCCAGATCGGGTGGCCGCCCTTGCGTTCCGGCGCGGCCTCCTTGTCCGCGCCTTTCGCGTCGGCTTTGCCGCCGGGTTGGGCCATGGTCCGGATATCGAGCGACGGCAGGCCCAACGTCGACGGATTGAATTGGTGCGGCTCCTTTCCGATCTCCTCGGCCACGCCCAGGTCCGCGGTGGCGAAACTCGGAACCGCGTCCTTTTCGCGTTCGGCCATGAAGACGTCCGCCATCATGCTGCGGTCGGCGTCGCCCTTGTTCTCGCCGACCTTCTTCTCCTCCATGTGCTTGAACACTTCGGCGTAGCGCCCGGAGCCGCGGTTGCCGTGGTACGGGACGCCGAGAATCTGCAGCTTGCGCACGGGGGCCGGCTTGAGCGGTTCGGGCGGATTGAGCTCCACCGTCTGCACCGTGCCGATCAGGCGCCCAAAGCCGCTCAGCTCCGCGATGTTCATGTTCGCCAGGCGCACGTCGGTGATGCCCTTTTCGGCGATGAGGGCGTTGAGCTGCTGGCGCAGGTGGCGGCCGGTGTCCGAGAGGCGCTCCGGCGGCGTGATCAGCGTTTCGACCATGTTCGTGTCCAGCACCAGCGACGTGCTGGTGAGCGGCGGCGCCAGCCGCACCAGGTCCGTATGGTGATTGCGGATCTGTTCGATCATCGCGCGCAGCGGCCCCGGCTTCCCGCGCCGCATGTGGGAGTCGAGGATGCCGGTGAACGCCGCCGGTCCAAGCAGGCGGCTGCCCATGTCGATCTCGGCGCGCGTCGCCCAGCCGCCCTTCTTGGCCGCCTCCACCACCTTCTTCGCGCTGCGCCGGCCGTATTTGAGCACGTCGGTGTCCACGCCGGTCAGCAGCTTGTCGTTGGCCAGGGCGTCGATGGCCGCCAGCCGCTTCGCGCTGCCCGGCTCCAGGCTGCGGGCGGCGAAGTAGTCCTCGAACAATTCCAGCACGCCTGCGCGCTTGGCCAGCTTGGCCGCGACCGCCCGCAACAGCAGCACGGAGGAGGCGGACGGCTTGTCCACGCCCTCGTCCACCGCCTTCAACTTCAGCTGGACGTCGCCGGGCGTGGCCAGCCAGAGCGCGGTGTGCTCTTCCAGCTGACGCTGGGCCTGCGCCTGCTTGGCCTTGTCGCTCGCCAGCTTTTCCTGATTCTGGAGCTCCTTGATCTCCTTGAAGTTCTTCTGCTTGCGGGCCGAAACTTCGCGGTCGTATTCGCTCATGTCGGCGATGCGGTCGGATGTCGTGGTGGCCCCGGTGCGGATCTTTTCCGCGTCCAGCGCCCCCATCAGGCCGAGCGCGACCAGATTCTTGGTGCGCTCCTCGCGCTCGGGACCGTGCGTCTGCAGGCCGAACATGTCGAAGGTCCGATTGACCTCGGTGATCATCGGCGCCGACACGCCGTCGTGCTTCAGCTTGACCAGCAGCTTCAGGAGCCGCACTCCGCGGTCACGCGGCACGCCCTTGGCCAGTTCGATGAACGGCTTGGCGGCTTCCGCGGCGGGGAACTCCTTTTCGAAGCCCTCGAGCGCCTTGTCGAACAGCTTGTTCTCCGTATCCGTGTGGCGCTTGCTGGCCAGGTCAAGCGGACTGTCGCCGGTATTCTCCTGCTTGGGGCCCTTGACCCGCACCAGCGCGGCGAGGTAGCGCTTGTCCGTCTTGCCCATGGTCTTGGGCTCGCGCCGCTCCTCGTCGTCATCGTCGTCGTCCTCCTCGTCCTCCTCGCCGTCGTCGGCCACGGGCAGGCGCGCGATCACCGCCTGCAGGTGCTGGCGCAGTTCGTTCTCCAGCTGCGCGCTCCGGAACAGGTCGGGGTGCTCGGTCAGCAGCTTGATGAAGATGTCGTGGGCGAAGCTGATCGCGGCCAGCGCGTTCTCGAAATACATGCCGCCCAGGAGCTCGGGCAAAGCCTCGTCGATGACCCTGTGCGCCACCGCGTCGAACTGCCCCACCTCCGCGCGCTGTTCCGGCGTCTCGGAGCTGAAGAGAAATGACAACCACCCCTTCTTGGGCGGCGCCAGCCTGCCGCTGGCCAATGCGCGGCTGCCAACAGCGGTGCGGAACGCGAGACGCGCGCCGCCCACCGCCTCGCTCTGTTCGGATGCCGCGTGATCGAGGC
>DASRUW010000435.1:0-6252 GCA_035655255.1 Telluria sp.
GCGAGATACAGGGTCAGGCGCACGCGCGCGTCGACGCTGGTGTCGCCGATGGTGTCGCGGCGGAAGCTGACATCGTCCAGCGACGCGAAGGGAATGGCGCGCAGCGCGCCCATGGCGAACGCCCACACGGCCTTGTAGGAGCCCTTCACCGGCAGCACCACCTGGTAGGTGTACAGGCGGGCGTTCTGGTCGTAGGCGCTGCGGTACTCGCCCTGCGCGAGGGTCAGGCCGGACTTGGCGGCCAGGCCGAACAGGGTGCGCACCTGCTGCTCGGCGTAGCGGCGCTCGCCCAGGCTGCGGTAGAACAGGTCGAGATTGTCGTTGGCGCTGGGCGGCGGCGCGGCCACCACCACCGCGGACGGATGCGCGGCGGCGGCCAGGGCGGCCTGGTTGGCGCGCGCCAGCTCGGCGCGGCGCGGCACCAGCACCGCGATCACGACGGCGGCGGCCAGCAGCAGTACCGCGGCGGCGGCGGCGACCGGGCCGATCGCGCGCAGGGCCAGCTGCGCGCGCAGCATGGCGGCGGCGAACTTGTGCGCGTTCATCGGGCCACCCATTGGGCTTCGAGCTGGAAGCGCAGCGGCCGGTTCGGGTCCGCTTCGTTGGTCTCGTGGTGCATGAGGGCGACGCTCGCGAACAGCTCCTGCTTCTTCAATTCCTCGATATAGCCGATCATGCCGTCCGCGTCGCGCGCCTCGGCGGTGATGCGCAGGGCGCGCTTGCGCGCGTCCGGCTCCAGCGCCAGCAAGGCGATGGTGGGCGGCGTGGCCTGGGCCACGGCGTCGTGCAGGTCGCGCCAGGGCAGGTTCAGTTGCAGGACGACGGCGTTGACGGCGGCGGCCTGCCCTTCCGGAATCGGCTGCGCGCTGACCTTCGCCGGCGCGGCCGCGGCGGCGCTGGCGCGCCGGGTCACGCCGGCCAGCTGGGTCTCGTAGGCGCGCTGCTGGTGGTACAGGGTCCAGGCGACCCCGCCGGCGCCGGCCGCGGCGGCCAGGGCCAGCACGGCCAGGGCCCACGTTCCCGGATGCGTGCGGTACATGGTGCGGCGCAGTCCGGGCGCGGCGAAGTCGATGCGAAGGCGGCTCATGCGGGTACTCCTGCGAGGGCCAGGGCGAGCGCGCCGCGGTGTTCGTCGGCCGCGCCGAGGACGGTGCAGGCCAGATCCGCGTCGGCGCGCTGCCACGACGCCGGCGCGGCGCCGCACACGGCGATCGCTTCCGGCGTGGCGAGATTCAGGCGCAGCGCCTCGCGCGCCAGGTGGGCGGCGAGCCAGTCGTGGCCGGCCTGCGGCGGGATGGCGGCGGCGCGCACGGTCGTCACGCGCCGGCCGGCGGTGGCGCCCACGGTCAGCACGCCGTCGTGCACGACGCCGAACCAGCTGCCGGCGCGCACTGCGCGCTGCCAGCGGTTCCAGGCCACCACGAAGTGCGGCGCGACTTCGACCAGCACCAGCTTCCGGTCCTGCGCGGCCTGGGCCAGCATGGCCGTGAGCGCGCGCGGCAGGCCGGCTGCCAGGAAGGGGCGGCGCGCGTCCCAGTCGGCGCTGATCGCCCAGTTGGCGGGCGCGTCGCCGTACAGATGATGAAAACGCAGCGCGGCGGCCGCTTCCAGGTCGGCCACGCGGGCCGCCGTCAACGGCGGATTGACCTGCCACAGGCGGGCCAGGTCGTCGGCCACCACCACCGCGGCGGGCCAGCCGGCGTAGTCGCCGCTGTCGAGCAGGGTGCGCAGGCCGAGCAGGATCGGCTCCAGGCCCGGCCCTTCGGCCAGCGGGCAGGTTTCCAGCACCTCGCCCGGCCCGCCCCAGCGGCCGCTGGTGGCCAGGGCCAGCTCGCCCGGCGCGATCCCGATGCGCAGCACTTGTCCGAAACGTCTACGCATGCAGGGTCACCCGTTTGATTTCGGCCAGCGTGGTGGCGCCGCGCTTGACCAGTTCCAGTGCCGCCGCGCGCAGGCTGCGCGTGCCGTTGGCATAGGCCGCGGCCTTGATCTGGCGGATCGGGGCCTTGTCCACGATCAGCTCGCGGATCTCGTCGTTGAGGGTCAGGATCTCGGCGATGGAGCGGCGCCCCTTGTAGCCGGTGCCGCGGCAGTCGCCGCAGCCCTTCCCTTCCATGAACTTGTAGTCGGCCACGTCGTCGCGTTCCAGGTTCACCTGGGCCAGCTCGGCGTCGCTCGGCGTGGCCGGGGCGGCGCAATGCGGGCAGTTGATGCGCACCAGGCGCTGGGCCCAGATGCCGTTCAGGGCCGAGACGAAGGCGTAGGGATCGATGCCCATGTGGGTGAAGCGGCCGAACACGTCGAACACGTTGTTGGCGTGGACGGTGGTCAGCACCAGGTGGCCGGTGAGCGCCGACTGCACGGCGATTTCGGCCGTCTCGCGGTCGCGGATCTCGCCGACCATGATCTTGTCGGGGTCGTGGCGCAGGATCGAGCGCAGGCCCTTGGCGAAGGTCAGGCCCTTCTTCTCGTTGACCGGGATCTGCAGGATGCCCGGCAGCTGGTATTCGACCGGGTCCTCGATCGTGATGATCTTCTCGCGCCCGTTGTGGATCTCGGTCAGGGCCGCGTACAGGGTGGTGGTCTTGCCCGAGCCGGTGGGCCCCGTCACCAGCAGCATGCCGTAGGCCTCCTGGGCCAGGTGGCGCAGGGTCTCCAGCGAGGCGGCGTCGAAGCCGAGCGCCTCCAGGGTGAGCGAGCCGTAGGCTTCGATCATGGCGCGCTTGTCGAGGATACGGATCACCGCGTCCTCGCCGTGAATGCTCGGCATGATGGACACGCGCAGGTCGATCTCGCGCCCGCCCGACTCGACCCGGAAGCTGCCGTCCTGCGGCACGCGGCGCTCGGCGATATCGAGTTCGGCCAGCACCTTGAGGCGCGAGATGATGTGCTCGGCCGTCTCGATGCCGTTGACGCTGGCCGCGTGATCGAGCACCCCGTCCACGCGGTACTTGACCGACAGGCCGGAGGCGGTCGACTCGAGGTGGATGTCGGAGGCGCCGGCCTTGAGCGCGTCGTACAGGGTCGAGTTGACCAGCTTGACGGCGGGGCTGGCCGCTTCCGACACCGAGGCGAAGGACAGCACGGCGGCGGTCTTCTCGCGCCGCCCTTCCCCGTCGGTCGTGACCAGGGCGTCGACGGCGCGCGCCGACTCCTCCTGCTTGTGCAGGTAGGCCAGGATGTCGGACTGCAGGGCCAGGCGCACCAGCAGCGGCGCGCTCGGGCGGGCCCGCGCCTGGGCGCTGAGCCAGGTCTGCAGGTCCGTGTCGAAGGGGTCGGACACGACCCCGGTCAGGGTGCCGTCGGGCGCGCGCAGCAAGGCGCAGTGGCGGTTCAGGGCCTGCGCCAGCGGCAGCAGGTCGAAGGCCGGGGCCTGCTCCAGCATCTCGGCCGTCTCCATGACGGACAGCCCGAATGGTTCGGCCAGGGCGCGCAGGATGGCGCGCGGATCGAAGCCGGACATGGCTTCCAGCTCCGCCACCAGCGGGCGCTGGGATTGGGCGATCTGGGCGCGGGCGCGCGCCAGCAGCGCCGTATCGATGGGTGCCGCGGCAATCACGACATGTCTCCGGCAAGGTCAAAAATCGGCATGTACAGCAGCACCACGATCGCGCCGACCACGATGCCGATGGCCGCCATCAGCAAGGGCTCGAAGGTGCGCGTGAAACGGTCGATCCAGCGCCCGATCTCGCCGTCGTAGAAGGCGGCGGACTGGGTCAGCATGGGTCCCATGTCGCCGGTGCGCTCGCCCACGCGCAGCATGCGCAGGGAGATCGGCGTGGTCAGGTTGTTGGCTTCGAAGGCGGTCGACATCGGCAGGCCGGATTCGATCGCCGCGCGCGCGCTGTCGAGGCGTTCGCGCAGGGCCGGCGAGACCATGTCGCGCACCGTCTCGATGGCGTGCACGATGGTGATGCCGCCCTCGGTCAGCATGCCGAGGGTCAGGTACAGGCGCGCCAGCTCGTAGATGCGCACCCGCTCGCCGATGCCGGGCAGGCGCGCGACCAGGCGCGCCAGGGCGCCGGTCGCCAGCATGTGGCGCACGGTGAAGAAGGCGCCGGCCGCCAGCGCCAGGAAGGCCAGTCCCATGGCGCCCATGTGCTGGGCCGCGAACTGGCCCCAGTTCAGCATGACCTGGGACAGCCAGGGCAGGTTGCGCCCCGCCCCCTGGTACACCTCGGCGAAGCGCGGCACCACGTAGCCGATCAGGAACATGGACACGCCGGCGCCGACGCACAGCAGGATCAGGGGATAGATCGAGGCGCTGACGATCTTGGCGCGCACCGTGTCGATGCGCTGGCGGTAGTCGATGAAGCGGTCCAGGGAACGCGGCAGGTCGCTGGTGCCCTCGGCCGCGCGCACGATGCCGACGTACAGCGGCGGGAACAGGTCGGGCTGCTCGGCCAGCACGGCCGAGAAGCGCTTGCCTTCGCGCAGGCCGGCCAGCAGGCGTTCGATCACGCCGCGGGTGGCGCCGTTGGCCTCTTTTTCCACCAGGGCTTCCAGGCCTTCGACCACGCCCAGGCCCGCGTTGAGCAGGGCCAGCAGCTCCTGGCTGAACAGAACGAGAGACAGCTTGCCGGCCCGGGCCCGCGCCAGGGCGCCCTTGCCCTGGGCCTCGATGGCGCTGACGAACAAGCCCTTGGCCTCGACCTGGCGGCGCGCGTCGGCCTCGTCGACGGCGTCGACCAGGACGTTCGAGATGGACAGGTCAGGCGCGAGGGTGCGTACCGCGAACTGCATGGCCTTTCCCGCGGCGGCGCGTTACTGCGCGCTCGAGATGTCGGCCGCCTCGCCGGTGCCGCCCGGCTGGCCATCCTTGCCGAGCGAGATGATCTCGTACTCGCCCTTGGTGCCGGGGGCGCGATAGGCGTAGGGATGGCCCCAGGGGTCGGCCGGCACGCCCTTCTTCAGATACGGACCAGTCCACTTGCCGGCCGCGCTGGCGGGCGCCGTCATCAGGGCGTTCAGGCCCTCTTCCGTGGTCGGATAGCGGCCCATGTCGAGGCGGAAAGTGTCGAGGGCTTTCTCGAACGCTTCGATCTGGGCCTTGGCGACGGTGACTTCGGACTTGCCGAGCTGGGCGAAATATTTCGGCCCGACGTAGGCTGCCAGCAGGCCGATGATCACGATCACCACCAGCAGCTCGAGCAAGGTGAAACCCCGGCCATGTTTCCGTGCTACAGCAGACATCCGACGACTCCAAAAATTGCCAATAGGGGCGTGCAAGGCTACCACGCCAGCCGAGCACGCGACAATGTTTTCTTGCCACGCCGCCCTCTGGGGCGGCGGGTTTGTACGCAGGATTAACATGAAACCGGTGTTTGTAACGTTTTGCGTACAAACTGGCGTCTCAGCGGCGGTACGGCGCGGCCAGCGGCTCGCCCAGGAACAGACCCTGGGCGGGCCAGGCGACGCTCTTCCAATAGGCTTCGATGGCGGTTTCGCCGGCGAGATAATGTTTTAACAACACCGTCGGATGGGGGAACTTCTGCCAGTAGTTGCAGGGCTCGGTCACGGTGCCGTAGGTGGCGGTCGCGCCCGCCTCCAGCCAGCGCAGGCTGCTCATCTGGCCGCTGCCGTCCAGGTCGCCGCCGAGGGAGGTGAGATGGTCGGCTAGGGCGCCGGGCAGGAAGCGCAGGCTGTCCAGGCCGGCCACCTGGGCCAGGCCGGTCTCGTAGACCATCACGTCGCGGGCGCCGCTCAGCAGGTCCGCTTGCTGGCGGTGGATGGCGAGGTGGCGCGCGGCCACCCGCCCCGCCGGGGGAAACAGATGGGCCCGGCTGTTGCGGGCCGTCTCGCTGGTCGTCAGGTAGTAGGCGCCGGCCGGCGGGGCCTTGCCGTCGGCGGCCAGGCCGCGCGCGATCAGGGCCTTGGCGTCGGCGACCGAAGCGGCCGGCAGCAGCATGGACAGGCGCAGGCCGGCGCCGCTCCAGGGCTGGCGGGTGCGGCTGTCGAAATACGGGTTCGGCTGGCCCGGGCCGCAGGTGCGCGCGCACAGCGCGTGATCCAATCCCATGGTGTAGGCCGCCGTCAGGGCATTGCATTCCACCGCGTACGGCTTGGTCCAGACGAACAGCACGGCCTGGATGCCGGGCGGCAGCTGGCTGTCGATCTCCTCCTTCAGTACGCGGAACTGGGCCGCGTCCAGGCGCGCGCCGGGGTGGCGCAGGCGCACGTGGATGAGATTTTCCTCGGGAAGCTTGCGCGCCGCGCGATAGAAGGCGCCGACCGCGACGCTGTTCGGCTCCT
>DASRUW010000436.1:0-12710 GCA_035655255.1 Telluria sp.
ATCTGGTCGGTATTGATGCCGGCCGTGGCGCCGGCCGAGGTGGCGGCGTCGATGATGGCCTGCTGCTGTTCGGCGGTGGCGCCCGCGACGCCGGCGGCGGCGGCGACCACGTTGCCGGCCACGGTGGCGTAGTCGATCGCGGCCTGCGCGGTCGCGTCGATGGCGGCCTGGTCGCGCGGCACCACGGTCAGCGAGGTGGCGTAGGCGGCGCGCGCGGCCACGCAGTCGGGGTCCGACTCGGAGGCCTGGGCCACGCCCTTGTTGGTGATCTCCACGCCGTCGCTGGCGACGTACACGTCCCAGCTGCCGGCACTGGTCTTGACGTAGTACATCGACATCACGTGCGGGTTGCCGAGGGTGTCGTACACGTCGACCGGGGTCTGCTTGTTGTAGCTGCTCGGGTCGTTCTCGTTGAACGGCACCGTGGTCGGCACTTCGCTGCCCGAATCGAGATTGATCTGGGTGCTGACGTTGGCGGTGGCGATCGGCGACAGGTCCTGGGTGTTGATCTGGATCGGCACCGGCGCGCCGCGCAGCAGCACGCCCCGTTCGTTGGCCTGGTAGCCGGTCAGCTTGGCGCCCTGGGCGTTGACCATGTAGCCTTCCTTGTCCAGCGAGAACTGGCCGTTGCGGCTGTACTGCACGGCGCCCGACACCGTGGTGCGGAAGAAGCCGGCGCCGTTGATGGCGATGTCGAGCGGGTTGTTGGACGACTCGATGTTACCCTGCGTGAACTGCTGCGCGATCTGGGTGACCTTGGAGCCGATACCGGCCTGGTTGCCGCCCGCCCCGTTGAGCGAGTTCGCGTACACGTCCGCGAACTGCGCCTGCGATCCCTTGAAGCCGACCGTGCTGGCGTTGGCGATGTTGTTGCCGATGACGTCGAGCGATTTGGCTGCGCCGTTCAGACCGGAAAGACCCTGTTGGAAAGACATGTTGGTTCTCCTGTTGAAATAGTATCGAAGCCGATCAGAACGTCTGCTTCACGTCGTCCATGGTGCGGGGGCCCAGGCTCGACAAATTCAGTTTGGTGCCGTCCTTGGCACTGGTCGTGACGCTGACCACGCTGTCGAACTGCAGCGCGGTGGCGTCGGTCAGGTTCTCGCCGCCGCGGGTGGCCACCACGCGGAAGCCGTAGGTGCCGTCCTTGAGCGTGACCGGCTTGCCGTCCGCGTCCTTCTTGCTCGGGTCGGGCACGCCGTCCCAGGCGATCGGCACGATGCCGGCCTGCTGTCCGCCCAGGTCGATGGTCTGCACATCCTTGCCGGTGCGGTAGTCGGTGATGATGACCTGTACCTTGTCCGCCGGGCTGGCCAGCTGCACGCCCATGACGCCCTTGCTGCCCGACAGTTCGACCTTGTTGCCGTTGACCAGCACGCCGTGGCCGATCATCTGGGTCGCCTGCAGCGCGGCGGAGGACTGGTAGCTGGACTTGAGCGACTCGAGCGTGTCGTTCAGCTTGTTCACCCCGGTCACGGTCGACAGCTGGGCCAGCTGGCTGGTGAGCTGGGCGTTGTCCATCGGGTTGAGCGGGTCCTGGTTCTTGAGCTGGGTGACCAGGAGGGTCATGAACTTGTCGGTGGCCGCGCCCACGTCCTCGCCGGTGGCGGTGGTGTTCTTCTTGGGGTTCATCGCGGCCAGCAGGTCGTCGTTGACCTTGCTGGCGGTGGAGTCGACGGTGGTTGCCATGATCAGCCTTTCGTTCAGGAGCCGATGGAGAGGGTCTTGACGAGCATGGCCTTGGCGGCGTTCATGGTCTCGACGTTGGTCTGGTAGGAGCGCGACGCGGACAGCATGTTGACCATCTCGTCGACCACGTTCACGTTGGGCATGGTGACGTAGCCCTTGTCGTCGGCCAGCGGGTGCTTGGGATCGTAGACCTGCTTGAGCGGGGACGGATCCTCCACCACCTGGGCCACGCGCACCGCGCTGCCGCCGGCCTCGGTCGGCACGGCCTCGAACACCACCTGCTTGGCGCGGTAGGCTTCGCCCGTGCTGCTGGTGGCGCTGTCGGCATTGGCCAGGTTCGAGGCCACCGTGTTCAGGCGCTGGGCCTGGGCGCTCATGGCCGAGCCCGACACATTGAAGATATTAAACAGCGACATGGTCAGCTACCTCCCTGGATCGCGGCCAGCAGGCCCTTGATCTGCATATTGATCATCGTGACGCCCGCCTCGTAGCGCACGGCGTTGTCGGCGAACTGGTTGCGCTCGACGTCCATGTCGACCGTGTTGCCGTCGACCGCGCCCTGCACCGGCTGGCGGTACAGCACCGGCGTGCCGTCGGGCAGCAGGTCCGGATTGGCCTGGGCATTGTCGATGTGGCGCGGATCGGTCGCCGCCAGCACGCCGGCCGGCGGCGTGGTCCGGGTCAGCGCGCCCTGCAGCGCGTTGGCGAAATCGATGTCGCGGGCCTTGTAATTGGGCGTGTCCGCGTTCGCGATGTTCGACGCGAGCAGCTGCTGGCGCTGGGCCCGCAGGTTCAGTGCCAGTTCGTTGAAGCGCAGGTAGTCGTCGAGTTTGCCAACCATGGCCGTTCTCCGGCAGATTCCTAGTGATGACAGGTTCGATATTACGGAAGAGAAAGTCAAACCAATCGAACGATAAGGGACCGCAAATGGGGGCTTATTCCCGCTTCACGCGCGCGGGGCTGTCTTAAGATGGACGCATCATGAAACGCCTGCTTCTCCTCGCCCTGCTCCTGTGCTCCACCCTGGCCCGCGCCGACGCGCCGGCCCGCCAGGACGCCCAGGCCCTGCGCGCGCTGGCCGAGCAGTATCTCCAGACGCAAAGCGCCGGCCTGCCCGGCAAGGTGACGGTCACCGTGGGCGCGCTCGACCCGCGCGTGTTCCTGGCCGCCTGCCCGGCCCCGGCCGCCTTCCAGCTGCCGGGCGCCCGGCCGTGGGGAAAAACCACAGTCGGTGTGCGCTGCGCCGCACCAAATCCGTGGACCGTGTATATTCAGGCGCAGGTGAGCGTCGTGACCGATTACGTGGCCGCCGCCGTGCCCCTGGCCCAGGGCCAGCCCATCGCCGCGGTCCAGCTGGTGACCCTGAAAGGCGACCTGGCGGCCCTGCCGAACGGGGTGGCGACCGAGGCGGCCCAGGTGGTCGGCAAGCTGCCGACCGTCTCCCTGCCGGCCGGCACGCCTTTACGTCTAGACAACTTGAAGAGCCAGCCGGTGGTGCAGCAAGGCCAGCTGGTACGGGTAGTGTCATCGGGCGCCGGATTCGCGGTGTCCGCCGAGGGACGGGCCATCGGCACCGCCGCCGCCGGCCAGGTGGTGCAAGTGCGCACCGCCGGCGGCGCGGTGGTCAGTGGCCTGGCCCAGGCAGGAGGCGTGGTCGAGGTGACGTTCTAAGGAGCGTTGAAAAATTTTCTACCGGTTGGACTAAAGTTCGGGCGCAAGCGGCCGATATTTAGCGCAGATCCCGGGGAAGGTTTCTCCGCCAGACAAGGATGATGCTGTGAAAATCAACGATACACTGAAAGGTCCCCAGGGGCTGCCGGTAGGAAATACCCCGGCCCCGGGCGCGAAAACCGACAAGGCGGCTGCTGCCACGCCGGCGTCCACCCAGGCGTCGAGCGACAGTGTGCGTCTGTCCGCGCAAGGCCAGGCCCTGGCCAGCGCCGTCGGCGGGAGCGGTGCGGTGTTCGACACCAAGAAGGTGGAGCGCATCAAGCTGGCGATCGCGGACGGCCAATACCAGGTCAATACCGAAAAGGTGGCAGACGGGCTGCTCGAAACAGTCCGGGACCTGCTGCACGCCCGCAAACGCTAGATACCATGACCACCACGCCAAGTCTCTCGAACGCACTGCAACAGGAACACCAACTCATCACCAGCCTGCTGGACATCCTCAAGGAGGAGCAGGATCTTCTGGTGAACGCGGACACGGACAGCTTGGCGGCCCTCACCCCCCGCAAGTCGGATCTCATCCAGCAACTGGCCGCCTCGGCCTCCCAGCGTCACCAGCAACTCGCCGCCGCCGGCTTTCCGGCCGAGGAAGCGGGCATGGGCGCCTACCTCGCCGCCATCCAGGACGAGCAGGCCACGCGCCTGTGGGAAGAACTGCTGGAGCACACGCGCGCGGCCAAGGAACTGAACCGCGTGAACGGCATGCTGATCGGGCGCCAGATGGCGCACAACCAGACCGTGATCGCGGCCATGAAACTGGCCGCCAGCGACACCGACGCCACCACCTACGGCCCGTCCGGCCAGACCAGCGGCGCCGGCCCCTCCAAGCGCTTCGTCGTCGGCTGATTTCCCGCACTGGCAGCGGTCATCTGGCGACCGCGGCCAAAATGCCGCGCAAGATTTCGATCGGCGCGGGCGGGCAGCCCGGCACCAGCACATCCACCGGAATCACGTTGGCGACCTTGCCGCAGCTCGCGTAGCTCTCCCCGAACACCCCGCCGTCGCAGGCGCATTGGCCGATCGCCACCACCAGCTTGGGGTCGGGCGTCGCCTCGTAGGCCGCTCTGAGCGCACTCTCCATGTTGCGCGTCACCGGCCCCGTCACCAGCAGCATGTCGGCATGGCGCGGGCTGGCCGTGAACTTGATGCCCAGGCCTTCGATGTTGTAGTAGGGGTTGGTGAGCGCGTTGAGCTCCAGCTCGCAGCCGTTGCAGGAGCCCGCATCCACCGCGCGGATCGTCAGGGCGCGGCCGAGGATGGCGCGCAGCTCGCCCTGGATGCGCGCGCATTCCGCGGCTTCGGCGTCCGGCTCCGGCGCCGCTTCCGCCGGCAGGCCGCCGCGCCGGATCTGCTTAAGTATCTGCCACATCAGAGGTCGTGCCCCGCATAACTGAGGTTGAAGGATTTATTGATGAGCGGGAAGTCCGGCACGATGTTGCCCATGATCGCGTGCTGCAGCACCGGCCAGTTCTGCCAGGACGGGTCGTGACAATGACAGCGCGCGATGGCGCCGTCCGCGCCGGTCTCGAGCGCCACCAGCACCGGCCCGCGCCAGCCTTCGATCCAGCCCAGGCCGCGCCCGGCGCCCGCCGGCGGCAGCAGGGCCGCGACCGGTCCCGGCGGCAGCTGCGCGCAGATCCGGCGCAGCAGGCGCAAGGACTCCGCGATCTCTTCGAAGCGCACCGTCACGCGCGCGGCCACGTCGCCGTTGCGGTGGGTGGCCATGCCCGGATCGAGCACATCGTAGGGCGTGCCGGCCTGGTCGCAGCGCGCGTCCCAGGCTTGGCCGCTGGCGCGTCCCGCCAGGCCGCACAGGCCCAGTTGCGCTGCCAGCTGCGGGGTGACGCGGCCGGCGCCGATGAAGCGGTCCTGCAGCCCGGCGTGTTCCTCGTAGATGCCGCGCAGCGCCCCAACCTCCCCTTCCAGCGCGGCGCACTGGTCCAGCAAGGCCGCGCGGCCCGCGTCGTCCAGGTCGACGGCGACGCCGCCCGGGACGACCGTGTCCATCGCATACCGATGTCCGAACAGGCGTCCGCTCAAACGCACCCAGTCCTCCTTCAAGCGCATGAACTGCGCCAGACCGACCGCGAGACCGGCATCGTTCCCGAGCGCGCCGAGGTCGCCGAGGTGGTTGGCGATGCGCTCGCGCTCGAGCAGCAAGGCGCGCAGCCACAGGGCGCGCGTGGGCGGCCGGCAGCCGGTCACGCTTTCGGCGGCCATCGCGTAGGCCCAGGCATAGGCCACCGTGGTGTCGCCCGACACGCGTCCGGCCAGGCGCGCCCCGTCGGCCAGCGCGCGCCCCGCGAACAGGCGCTCGATGCCCTTGTGGACGTAGCCGAGGCGCTCCTCCAGCCGCAGCACCTTTTCGCCCACCACCGAGAAGCGGAAGTGGCCGGGCTCGATGATCCCGGCGTGGATCGGGCCGACCGCGATCTCGTGCACGCCTTCGCCCGCCACCTGCACGAAGGGATACTCGCTGTCCGGCGTGGTGCGCGGCGGCGTCTCCACGTCACGCAGGGGCACGTAGTCGCGCGGCCAGTTGCCGTGATTGAGCCAGGGCCGCCGGTCATGGGCGCCCAGCGCGCGCACGCCGCTGATTTCCCAGGCCGCGCGCTCCATGCGCTCGGCGGCCGGGAAGAATTCGTCCAGGCTCGGATAGCCCTCCTCCACCGGCATGCGCAGCCAGAGCAGGCCTTCGGCCAGCGCGTAGGCCACCGACGCGCAGCCCGGCGCGGCCCACAGCGCGGCCAGGCGCGCGCCCTCCTCGCGCACGGCGCGCGCCACGCGCAGCCACGCGCCACCGTCCACCTGGGCCGTCCATGCCGGCACGCCTCCCGGCAGCTGTTGTGCATCGATGCGAAATCGCTCCATCGTTCTACCCCGCGATCATCCGGACGGCCTGGCGGAACCACAGGTCCAGGTAGGCCGGCATGTACAAGCCAAGCACCAGCCCGCACCCGAGATGCACGAACACCGGCAGCAGCGCCGGCGGATGCGCCAGGGGCTTGGCGGTGGTTTCGCCGAACACCATCGGCAGCACGCGCCCGAGGATGGCCGCAAAGGCCACGCCGAGCGCCAGCAGCAGCACCGGCGTGGCCCACGGCAGCTGGCGCATGGCCGATGTCAGGATCAGGAACTCGCTGGCGAACACGCCGAACGGCGGCATGCCCAGAATGGCGAGCGCGCCGAGCAGCAGACCCCAGCCGACCGTGGGGCTGACGCGCGCCAGGCCGCGGATCTGGTCCATGAGCTGGGTACCGGTCTTCTGGACCGCGTGCCCGACCGTGAAGAAGATCGCGGACTTGACCAGCGAATGCACCGTCATGTGCAGCAGGCCCGCGTAGGTCGCCACCGGCCCGCCCAGGCCGAAAGCGAAGGTCATGAGGCCCATGTGCTCGATGGACGAATACGAGAACATGCGCTTGACGTCCTTCTGGCGCGAGAGCGAATACGCCGCCACCAGCACCGACACCAGCCCGAAGCCCACCAGCAGCCGCCCCGGCATCCCGTCCTGCAGCGCGCCGTCGGCCAGCACCTTGAAGCGCAGCACCGCGTACAGGGCGATGTTGAGCAGGAGGCCGGACAGCACGGCGGAAATCGGGGTCGGGCCTTCCGCGTGCGCGTCCGGCAGCCAGTTGTGCAGCGGGACCAGGCCCATCTTGGTGCCGTAGCCGACCAGCAGGAACACGAAAGCCAGCGACAGCACGGACGGCTCGAGCCGAGCGCGGGCGGCGTTCAATTCGGTCCACAGGAGCGCCTCGCTGCCGCCGCCCAGCACGCGGTGCGCGGCCAGGTACAGCAGGATGGTGCCGAACAGCGCGAGCGCGATGCCCACGCCGCACAGGATGAAGTACTTCCACGCCGCTTCCAGGCTGGCCGCGGTGCGGTAGACCGACACCAGCAGCACGGTGGCCAGCGTGGCCCCTTCCATCGCCACCCACAGGATGCCGACGTTGTTGGTCGTCAGGGCCAGGAACATCGCGAACATGAAGGCCTGGAACATGCTGTGGTACAGGCGCATGCGGCCCGGCGTCATCTTGCCGTGATCGCGCTCCACCCGCATGTAGGGGCGGGAAAACAGGGACGTCGTGAAGCCTACGAAGCCGGTCAGCGCCACCAGGAACACGTTCAGCGGATCGACGAAGAAAAGGTGGCCGAAGGCGAATTGCGGCCCGTGCTCCACCACCGCGCCGGTCAGCCAGGCGCAGGCCCCAAGCGTCAGGAAGCTCACGCCCGCATTGAGGTCCACGGCCGCATCGCGCTCGCCGACCAGCGCCAGCGCGGCGCTTCCGGCCAGCGGCAACAGCAACACGAGCAGCAGCGCTTCCATGCTCAATCCTCTTTCAGGGTTTCGAGGTTGTGGATGTCCAGGTTGTCGAAGCGCTCGCGGATCTGGAACATGAACACGCCGAGGATCAGGATGCCGACCAGGATGTCCAGGCCGATGCCCAGCTCCACGACCATCGGCATGCCGCCGGTGGCCGCGGTGGCGGCGAAGAACAGGCCGTTTTCCATCGCGAGGAAGCCGATCACCTGCGGCACAGCCTTGGAACGTGTGATCATCATCATGAACGACAACAGGATGCAGGCGAGCGCGATGCCGAGCGTGCCGCGCGCGATCGACACCGACAGCTGCGCGATCGGCGCCGCCACGTTGAAGGCGAGGATCACCAGCACGATCGCGATCAGGAGCGTGGTCGGCACGTTGATCAGGGTTTCGACGTCCCAGCGCACGTTCAGGCGCAGGATCAGGCGGTGCAGGATCCACGGCAGCAGCAGCACCTTCAACGCCAGCGTCAGGGCGGCGGAAAAATACAGGTGGCTGTCGCCGGTCAGCCAGCCCGCCAGCGCCGTCGCCGCGGCCAGGGTGGCGCCGTGCAGCGTGAACAGGTGGATCAGCGACAGGATGCGGCGCTGGCCGAGCATGGCAAAGGTCAGCAGCAGCAGCGTGGCCGCCAGCAGGTTGAGAATCTGCGGTCCGTAGTGCGCCATTCACGCCCCCAGCAGAAAGTGGACCAGCATGCCGATCACCGCCAGCAGGAAGGCGAAGCTCAGGAACTCGGGCACGCGGAAAATGCGCATCTTGGCGCTGGCCGTCTCGATCAGGGCCAGCACGGCGCCGCCCACCAGGAGCTTGAGCGCGAGGATTGGCAGCGCGGGCAGCAGGGCCAGCGGATTGCTCGCGCTGGCGATCCCCCACGGGACGAACAGGTTCAGTCCGATGCAGGAGTAGGCGAACAGCTTGAGGCTCGCCGCCCATTCCATCAGCGCCAGGTAGCGGCCGGAGTATTCCAGCAGCAGTGCCTCGTGGATCATGGTCAGTTCCAGGTGCGTGGCGGGATTATCGACCGGAATACGCGCGTTTTCGGCCAGCGACACCATGGTGAAGGCCACGCCGGCGAAGGCCAGGCTGGGGTAGATCCCGAGTTCGCGCGACACCAGGCTTTCCACGATCGTCGGCAACTGGGTCGACTGGGTGATGAGGGAGGCCGAGAACAGCACCATCAGCAGCGCCGGTTCGGCCAGGAAGCCGACCAGCATCTCGCGCCGCGCGCCCAGCGTGCCGAAGGCGGTGCCGATGTCCATCGCGGCCAGCGCGATGAAGACGCGCGCCAGCGCCAGCAGGCCGACCAGCGCGATGGCGTCGGCCGCAGGGGACAGCGGCAGATCGGTCGACAGCGTGGGCACGATGCCGCAGGCGAGCGTGAGGCAGCCGAACACGATGTAGGGTGCGATGCGGAACAGCGGCGAGGCGTTCTGCGCCAGCACCGGCTCCTTGTGGAACAGCTTGCGCAAGGTGCGGTAAGGCTGGAGCAGGCTGGGCGCGCGCTTGTTCTGCATCCACGCGCGGCACTGGTTGACCCAGCCCGTGAGCAGGGGCGCGGCGGCCAGCGCCAGCAGCAGTTCGAGCAGCTGCGAGACGATACCGAAGCTCATCGCGCCACCAGCAGAAGGAAAAGCAGGGTCAGGAAGCTGTACCCCAGGTAGACGGCGATGCGGCCCTGCTGCAGCAGGCCGGCCAGGCGCGCCACGCGCTCGGTGGCGGCGGCGATGCGCACGTAGATCATGCCCCAGAACGGATCCTCCACCGTCACGCGGTAGCGCGGCGCGGCGTCGAAGGCGGTGGGCAGCTCGCGCTTCATGCGGAAGAACGGCGTGAAGATCTCCCGGATCGGCTGGCCAAAGCCTTCTGCCGTGTCCTGCAAACGCGCGCTGTTGTACGGATAACCGCAGGTCCAGGGCGGCCCGCGCCGCACGCGGGCGTGGAACACCCGCCGCACCAGCGCGAACGCGAGCAGGCAGCAGGAAGCCAGCACCAGCACGAACAGCGCCGGCGCATAGCTGGCGCGGTCGGGCGCCATCGGCACCAGCAGCAACCAGCCATGCTCCGCGGCGCGGGCGGCGATGCCGCCACCGGTCAGCGCGCGCGTCACGCCGTCGATCCACTGCACCATGGGCACGGGCGCCAGTCCGAATCCGATGCAGGCCGCCACCAGCCACAGGAAGCCGGCGCGCTCCCAGCCGTCCGCATCGTGCGCGTGGGCCAGGTTCGGCTCGCGCGGCTGGCCGAGGAAGACCACGCCGAAGAACTTGACCATGACATAGCCGGCCAGCGCGCCGACCAGCGCGATCACCGCGGCGACGATCGGCACCAGCATGTTGAGGAAGGCGTTCGGCAGGCCGGGCGTGAACAGGAAGCTTTGCAGCAGCAGCCACTCCGCCACGAAGCCGCCCAGCGGCGGCAGGCCGGCAGCGGCCAGGGCGCCGACCAGCACCGCCCAGCCGGTCCAGGGCATGTAGCGCAGCAGGCCGCCCAGGTGTCCCAGATTGCGCTCCCCGGTTGCGTGCAGCACGCTGCCGGTGCCGAGGAACAGCAGGCATTTGAAGGCGGCGTGGCCGGCCACGTGATACAGGCTGGCCGTGAGCGCCAGCGCGGCGAGGCTGGTCATGCCGTACGACTTGAACAGCACCGACAGGCCGATCCCCGCGAAGATCAGGCCGATGTTCTCGATCGACGAATAGGCGAGCAGCCGCTTCATGTCGGTCTGGACGGCCGACAGCACCACGCCGAACAAGGCGGTGCACAGGCCCAGCGCCAGCACGGAACCGCCCCACCACCACTGCTCGCCGTGCAGCAGGTCGAAGCTCACGCGCAGCACGCCGTACACCCCGGTCTTCAGGACAAATGCCGACAGCAGCGCGGAGATGGGCGACGGCGCGGCCGGGTGGGCCTCGGGCAGCCATACGTGCAGCGGCAGGATGCCGGCCTTGGCGCCAAAGCCGAACAGCGCGAGGAAGAAAGCGAGCGAGCCCCACAAGGGCGCCAGGTGCTGGACGCGCATGTTGGCGAAGGTGTAGTCGCCGGTGTTCGCCTGCAGCAGGCCAAAGCACAGCAGCAGCGCCAGCGCCCCGACGTGGGAGATCAGCAGATAAAGGAAGCCCGCGCGCCGGACTTCTTCCATGCGGTGGTTGGCCATCACGAGCAAGGTGGCGGCGAAGGTCATGGTCTCCCACGCCACCATGAACACGTAGGCGTCATCGGCCACCAGCAGCAGCGCCATCGCCGCCAGCAGGACGTGGAATTCCATGCACAGGAGGCCCGGTGGCGTGCCCTCGCCCACCCGGAAGTATCCGGCCGAGAACAGCGACACGCCTGTACTCACCATACCCAGCACGGCGAGGAAGTAGGCGGACAGGCTATCGAGACGCAGGTGGAACGGCAGGCCCGGCAGGCCGAAAGGCAGGACCGCTGTCTGCACGCCAGCGGCGCCCAGGCCGGCGGCGGCGAGCAGCAGGCCAAAGGCCGCGCCGAGCGGGAAGAGGATGTGGGCGACGACGCGCGTGCTACGCAGGGCCGCCAGGCCGAGGGCGCCAAGGAACAGCCATCCCGCGATGACCAACAGAACCCAATCCAGTGAAATCCAGTCCCCCAACGTGGTCCTCTTTTCCCTAGCTCATGCCCGCCGGTCCATTATCGCGGTTTGTGTCATTTTCGTCACCTGTTGGCGCGGGCCCGCAGTCTCCAGCGCACGCGCGCCTCCGCCAGGATCGGCCCGGTGGCCAGCAACGCCAGCACGCCCGCCAGCAGGATGGTGGTGGCGTAGCCCACCCGCTTGAAGCCGATCGCGCCGGACAGGCCGCCGGCGAAGAAGAACAGGATCAGGGTCGCGTGCAATGCCAGCGTGTCGCGGTTGGCGCGCACGGCGGGCAGCGGCACCTTGGCGCGGTTCCAATAGAACAGCTTGCCCAGCTCGATGCCGAGGTCCGTGCTCATACCGGTGACGTGGGTGGTGCGGATGCGCGCCTTCGACACCTTGGTGATGATCGCGTTCTGCAGACCCATGATGAAGCACAGCAGCAACACCGTCAGCGGCGCAAGGAAGTCGTGCATTTGCGCGAGGTGCGCCCCGGCGATGCCGAACAGGAGCAGCAGGATCGCTTCCAGCAGCAGGCTGAGGGCGAAGCGGCTGCGCAGGCGGCGCCGGTGGGCCAGGTTGATGAGGATGGCGGTGGTCGCGGCGCCCGCGATGAAGGCGACCCACGCGGCCAGCGCCGCCAGCGCCATCGCAAAGTCGCCCAGGGCCAACCAGTCTGCCATGCTGGATATGATGCCGGTCATATGCGAGGTGTACTGCCCGACGGCGATGAAGCCGCCCGAATTGACCGCGCCAGCAACGAAGGCGAGCACATAGCCAAGGCGCCGGTCAGCGGTCTGGCTGCGGCGCGAGCTGGTGAGCTGGCGTAATTGTCTAAGCATATGGGCGGTTCAGATAGCTTGAGACTATCACCCGCGCGCATCCCCGTCCAGTGCAGGAATTGCGTCGAGTCAAATTGCGCCTTGGAAAGAACCCAAATAATGGCCCCTGATCGGCAAAACAGGAGGCTTGGATGGGTGACGACGTGCCAGCGCTGTGGGAGCGCCTGTGGGATGGGGGGACGGGCAAGGTCTGGACTTTGCAGGATCACAAGCATTCCGTGGCGCGGGCGCTGGAGGACCTGCTCAATTCCCGGCAGGCCCTTGCCGACGCGCGGACCGATCACTTCGCGGAAGCCCGGCGCTCCATCCTGACGTACGGCCTGCGCGACTTTTCCGCCCTCAGCATCAGCTGTGCCGACGACCGCCGCAAGATCTGCAATGCGGTGGCGCTTGCCATCGAACGGCATGAACCGCGGCTCCGCAACGTCCGCGCGACGCTGCGGCCGGATGGGAACGCGATCAACCGCCTGAGCTTCGTGATCCAGGCCAGCCTGCATATCGAGCAGGACGTGGAGGCCGTGCAATTCGACGGCAC
>DASRUW010000437.1:0-3441 GCA_035655255.1 Telluria sp.
TCACGAAGACGAGGCGCTCGCTGCGCGCGCCCAGCGCGTACAGGTCAGGATCGGTCAGGGCGTTGCCGATCACGAGCACGCCGTCGCAGCCGCGGCCCAGGAGAAAGTCGACGCCGTCAACGGCCTGGCGGCGCGCATCGCCTGCCCCCATGCCGAAGGCGACCACCAGATGCAGGTTGTTGGTGCGCAGTTCCGCTTCGAGGGCTTCGATCACCGGTGCGTACAAGGCGCTGCCGGTCAGGCAGGGCGCGTACACGCCGATCATGCGCGACGTCCCCGACAGCAGCGCGCGCGCCGCATGCGAGGGCCGGAAGTCCAACTGTGCGATGGCCTTCTGCACGCGCTCGCGTGTCGCGGGCGAGACCGCGCCCCGTCCACTGACGACACGCGACGCCGTCCCCAATCCGACACCCGCCATGCGGGCCACATCCTTGATCGTCGCCACAACCACCACCCGTATGCTAAAGGTAGTGGAGAATACTGCAATCTTGTCTGAATTTAAAGCGGGTGTCGTTTTATCGCACAGCGCAGACCTCAGCGCCTGGCCACCAGCGTAACGACATCGCCCGCCGCGCCGGCGCGCGCCATGCCGTTGCGCGGCACGTAGGACAGCGTCACTTCGCCGAGCAGTTCATCGTCGGACGCCACCAGCGTCATCGCGCCGTCGTCCGAACGGTAGACACGATCGGCGACTGCGGCCAATCGGTTGCTGCGGCCGTCGAAATCGACATACAGCTTGCTGCGCCGGTCCGACAGGCGCATGAGCTGGCCGTTCGACATGTTGTAGGCGCCGCTCAGCGCGTGCACGGTTTCGGGCGCAACGTAGTAGTGGCGCACGGCCGTTGCCGTGACCTGGACACCGGGCAGCTGCTGCTCCTGAGCGTAGGCACAGGCGCATGACAAGGTTAGGGCCACGAAGGCCACAGGCGAGATCGTTTTCATGATGGGACTCCCCGAAAGTTGAATGGACATCGCCGGGCGGATCTGAAACGACAGGCGAATGCATTCAGTCTAGGGAGCGTCCTGGCGAAGGCAATACGGCGCCGGCAACCATCACGAGAAACCAGGACCAGCCGGCAAGCGCGCACGCGGCAAAATGAGTCGGCGAACGCATATGCATGCGCCGTTTCGTATCAGGTCCGGAGCGGTGCGTTCGACGCGTACACGTCGCCCTGCAGCTGGCCGAACCAGGCCGCGACCTGTGGCCACAACACGGCGGCATTCTCGCGGAAGTAGCCGATGTGGCCGATGCCGCGCAGGCCGTGCGCGGCCGGGTCGAGGTCGATACGGGCGAGCTGCGCGCTGGTGTATCCGGCCACGAAGGCGTCGCGCGAACGCGGCATGGCCCACAGGTCGTCGGTGGCGTTGGCGACCGCGATCGGGATCGCGCGCCGCGCAAACCCGTCGAGCGCATGGCGCGTCTGCGGGTCGCCGAAGAAGTAGTTCGGATACGCGCACCAGCGCCGCCACTGGCGGTACACGCCCAGCGGGAGGTCTTCGCCCATGCCGAGCAGCTTGAACGGCAGGTAGCCATAGAGCGGCGTGAGGAGCGGGCCGACCACGTTCCACATCAGCCACACCTTGCGCCGCTCGGCCGGCGGCATCCAGCCGTGCCAGCCGGCGCCGACACCGAAGGCATACATCGCGTCGACGCGGCAGTCCGGCGGCAGCAGGCCGAGCGCGTGGCCGCCGTAGGAATGGCCGACCAGGTACAGCGGCAGGCTGGCGCGCTGCGTGTGGCGGATCACCGCGGCCAGATCCTGGCGTGCCCAGTCGAGGTAATCGACCTGATAGCCGCGCAGCGACGCGGGCGCGCTGCGGCCGATGCCACGGTAGTCCAGGGTATGCACCTCGTAGCCGCACGCCTGCAGCGCCTGCGCGAAGCGCTCGTAAAAGCGCTGGGGAACCGCCGTGGCGCCCGCGACGACCACCACCGCACGCGGCTGGGGATGATCGAACGCGGTAGCGGCGACAGGGTGTCCGTCGGCGGCGTGGATGGCGTAGCGGCGCATCGCAGGAATCAATCGACGATGAAGAGTCGCGCGCCGCGCGGCGCAGCGGAACGGTGCGGCTCCGCGTTATCCGCCACCTGGTAGCTGCAGCCCGGCGTGAGCACGAACTCGCGGCCATCGGCGAGCGTGGTGTGCAGTTCGCCTTCCATGCAGAACAGCACGTGGCCCTTGCTGCACCAGTGATCAGATACGTAGCCGGGACTGTAGTCGACCAGCCGCACGCGGATGTTCGCGAACTGGCGCGTGCGCCACAGCGCCTCGCCGGACACGCCGGGGTGGCGGGTCGGCTCGACGCCGATCCAGTCCACCATCTCGAAAGGAATGCCTGCCATTTCCATGTTCACCTCGTGTTCGTATGACGGTCCACAAGTATGGGGCAAAGCGCACGGCGGCGCTTTGCCGACAGTCCGCGCCGGCTGGCCGCGCGTCCGCAACTCAGGAGAAGCGCGAGAAGTCCGGCTTGCGTTTTTCGAAGAAGGCGGTGAAGGCTTCCTTCGCTTCGCCGGCCTGCAGCATGCTGAAGAACAGTTCGTTCTCGACCGCCATGGTCTCGTTGATGGCTGGCGTGCGGGTGCGCTTCATCAGCTGCTTGGTGGTGCGGATCGAGGCCGGCGGCAGCGCGGCCAGCTTGGCCGCTTGGGCGCGCGCGAACGGCAGCAGTTCGGCCACCGGCAGGATGCGCGCGACCAGGCCCATCTCCAATCCTTCCTGGGCGGAGAAGGGTTCGCCCAGCATCAGCTTCTCGGCGGCGCGGGTGTAGCCGGCCAGCTGCGGCAGCACCAGGCTGGAAGCGAATTCGGGGCACAGGCCGAGCGGCGCGAAGGGCAGCGAGAGCTTGGCGTTGTCGGCCGCGTACACGAGGTCACAGTGCATCAGCATGGTGGTGCCGATGCCGATCGCCGCGCCGGCCACGGCCGCCACCACCGGCTTGGCGGCGCCGGACAGGGCGCGCATGAACTGGAACACGCCGCGCTCTTCATGGGCCGCGCCGTCGGTCGGGGCGGAATTCTTGAGAAAGTCCTCGAGGTCGTTCCCGGCGGTGAAGATCTCGGGCTTGCCGGTGATGAGGATGACGCGGATGGCCGGATCGGTTTCGGCGTCGCGGATCGCGGCCGCCATGGCAAGGTACATCGCGTTGGTGATCGCGTTCTTGCGCTCCGGACGGTTGAATTCCAGGGTGAGAATGCCGTCCGCTTTGCTGCTCAGGATTTCCATGTGTTCTCCGGCTTGTAAACGTCATCCCCGCGGAAGCGGGGACCTCTGGCAGGACTCGGAGCCGCTCACGCCGGATCGGCTTCGGCGCTTACCAGGGGTCCCCGCTTTGCGCGGGGATGACAGAAGAGGCGAATTTTACACGCGCTCGAAGATGCCCGCGGCGCCCATGCCGGCGCCCACGCACATCGTCACCATGCCGTACTTCAGGTTGTTG
>DASRUW010000438.1:0-2414 GCA_035655255.1 Telluria sp.
ATCTCGCCGCCGGAGCAGCGGAAGTTCTCTTCGATCAATTCAAAGCCGCGCGCGCGCAACCAGGCCAGCGCGTATTGCTCCCAGTATCGTCCCTGTTCCTGTTGCGGTGAGCGTTTTGAGGGCCACATGCGCGCTTGGACCGGCGCGGCCAAACAAAGTTCGGCGCCGGCAGAGTGAGGGCGAGACGGAGCATGCTTCGCTAAGGGATGGCGGAGACGTTGTCGAAGCCGCCCAGGCGGTAGGTGGCGGTGCTGGCGCGGCGCTCGAAGTGCAGGACGCCGTTCGCGGGGCGCACCGACAGCAGGCCCGTCACGCCGTCCAGGCGCACCGGCTGGCCGGGGTGGAGCAGCAGTTCGCGCGCCAGCCGGTAGGAATCGATGCCGAGGGCGTACAGGCGGTCCAGGTCGGGCGCCAGCTCGTAGACGGGGCGGCGCGGATAGGCCATGACGGCCGGGTGGTCGGGCTGCAGCTCCCACGGCAGGTCCAGCAGGCGCATGCCGTTCAGTTCCACCAGCGGCAGGCCGGGATTGCGGCCCGGGTTGGCGGCGGCGGTGGCGAAGAAGGGCAGGTCGACGCCGCAGGCTCCGCGCACCTCGCGCGCCTGTTCCGGCTCCAGCGCCACGAATACGAGTGCGATCTTCTCCTGCTGCACCAGTTGCGGCAGCTGGGCCAGGGAGTCGTCCGCGATCCTTCCCAGGCTGGTGTCGAGTTCGAGATCGGCGGCGGCGCGGCCCAGGCCCCGCCACTGGGCCAGGAAGGCGGCGGCCACGCGGCGCTGCCAGGGCGCGGCGCCGGAAACGATCAGGGCCTTGCCCTGTGGCAGGGCATTGTCGGCCCAGTCGGCGATGCGGCGCGCGTCCTCGTCCAGCGACAGGCCGATCGACAGCATGTGCGCCGGCAGGGGCGCGGCGTCGGGGCCGGGCGTGTTGAGGGCGATGGTCGGCTTGCCGGCGGCGGGGCTGGCCGCCACCGCCGCCACGGCGCTGCGCGCCAGCGGGCCCACCACCAGGTCGGCCTTGTCCACGGCGGCGCGGTAGGCGTCCAGCGCCTCCTGCTGGCCCCCTCCGGTTTCGACCACCTCGACCGTGAAGCCGGCCTGGTCGCGCTGCCAGGCGGTCATGAAGCCGTCGCGCACCGCCTCGGCGGCGTCGCGCAGGCCGTCCGCGCGCAGGGGCAGCATGAGAACGATGCGCTGCGGCGCACTTGCCACGGGGGCCGCGCTCGCGCACAATCGCCCGGGTTCGCCGCAGCTTTGCCCGGCGCCGCCCAGCAACAGCACGGCGGCCACGGCCGCCAGGCACTTCGTCACCCTAGCCAGCATTCCACCTCCATGACCGATCCCCAGCCGAGCACGCTCATCCAGCTCCCCGTGATGGCAGAGCCCGCCAATCAGTCCTATCCTACTGCAACGCTGTATGTCGTGGCGACGCCGATCGGCAACGTGACCGACGTGACCCTGCGCGCCCTGCACCTGCTGGCGCTGGCCGACGTGGTCGCGTGCGAGGACACGCGCAAGACCGGCGCCCTGCTCGGCCGCTTCGGTCTCGACAAGCAACTGATCGCGGCGCACCAGCACAACGAGCGCGAAGTGGCCGAGCGCCTGATCGAGCGGCTGCGCGCGGGCGCGCGGGTGGCGCTGGTGTCGGACGCGGGCACGCCGGCCGTGTCCGACCCGGGCGCGCGCATTGTGGACGCGGTGCGCGCCGCGGGCTTGAATGTGGTGCCGCTGCCGGGCGCCTCGGCGGTGGTGACGGCGTTGTCGGCCAGCGGGCTGGTGAACGACCAGTTCCGCTTCGTCGGCTTCCTGCCCGCCAAGGCCAAGCAGCGCGCGGAAGCCCTGGCCGCCCTGGTGCAGGATGCGGCCACCCTGGCGTTCTACGAGGCGCCGCACCGCATCGCCGAGTGCGTGGCGGCGCTGGCCGAGGCCTTTCCCGCCCAGCGCCAGGTGGTGCTGGCGCGCGAGCTGACCAAGATGTTCGAGGAAATCCATCGTTGCCCGCTGGGCGAAGCCTTGAGCTGGGTCAAGGCCGATCCGAACCGCGAACGCGGTGAATTCGTGATCCTGGTCGAGGGCGCGCCGGCCGCGGCGGAGGCGCAGGAGGTGGAAGGCGAACGGGTGCTGCAGATCCTGCTGGCCGAGCTGCCGGTCAAGCAGGCGGCGGCGCTGGCCGCCCAGATCACCGGGCTCAAGAAGAATTCCCTGTACGACAGGGCGCTCCAGATCAAAGGTGCGCGCGAATAATCGGGGAACTTTTCCCGTGCCGCCGGTCCAACGCGATGACACGGGCCGCGCAGGGGGCGTGGCGGGTTTCGGGGGTGCTACCGTCCCCTGCCGGACCGTGTCTCCCTTGCGTCCTCGAGTTGCCCTGGGCCTGCAAATGCGGTACTATTGTGTCTCATCGGAGTGTGGCGCA
>DASRUW010000439.1:0-2388 GCA_035655255.1 Telluria sp.
CCGGCCACCGCGACCCCGCGCGGCGCCAGGCCGTGCCGGCCGGCCCATTCGGTCACCATGCCGACCGCGATCGCGCCGAACGCCACCGCCGCCATCGACAGGTACAGCAGATAGGCGATGGCGTCTTCGCCGAAGTGACCGACGTCGGCCAGCCAGCGTCCCAGCCACATGCCCTGCACTGCAAAGAAGACGGCGTGCGGCAGCAGCACCAGCGACACGGTGCGCCGGAACACGGGATGGCCCAGGATGGCGCGCAGCGTGACCGCGTCGAGCGGCACGCCCGTGCGCGCGCGTGCCGTGCGCGGCGCGGCGGTCCACACCAGCGCGGAGGTGGCCAGCAGCAGCGCCGCCAGCAGCACGAACACGCCGCGCCAGCCGCACCAGGCGGCGGCCGCGCGCACCGGGAGGATGGCGGCGGCCGCGCCCAGGCCGCCGGCGGCGATCAGGCAGCCGTTCCAGGACGGCAGGCGCTCCGCCCGCGCGCCCGCCGCCAGCGCCTTCACACCCGCCATGAAGCTCGCCCCCATCCCCACCCCGATCAGGAAGCGCGCCCCGGCCAGGGCGGCGTAGCTGTGGCCCGCCGCGAACAACGCCGCGCCGGCGGCTGCCAGCAGCAGCAGGCTCCCCTGCACCCGGCGCGGACCGTAGCGGTCCAGCGCCAGCCCGACCGGCAGCTGGGCCAGGGCGAACGCGCCGAAGAACACGCTGGTCAGCATGCCCAGCTGGGCCGGCGTGAGCGCCAGCGCCACGATGAACTGCGGCGCCAGCACGGCGTTCGCGTTGCGAAGCAGGGCGGACAGGAAGTGGCCGCAGGCGTAGGGCAGGAACACGCACCAGAACAGGCGCGGGCGCGGCTCCATGGCGGTCAGGCCACGAGCTGGGTCACGAGCGGAATCACGCGCGCCTGCGGCGGCTCCTCGCTCTCGAAAAAGAAGCGCGGCTTGCCGAACGCGGGCGCCAGTTCGTCGAGCCAGGTCGCGTGCGGGTCGTATTGGGCGAAGAACGGCTTGCGCACCCAGTCGGGGTTGCGGGCCTGGAGGAACTGCAGCGCGAACAGCTTCTCCCCGCCGATCTCCACCACGCCGTCGATCAGCACCTTGCCGGGAAAGGCGCTCATGGAAGGGCCGCGCACCGTGCGCGCCAGCCCGGACACGCGCGCATAGGCCTCGCGGAACACCTCGTGCGCGCGCGCCAGCGGCAGCGCGAAGTAGGCGCGCGGCCCGGTGTCGCGTTCGACGAACATGTAGTAGGGGATCGCGCCGAGCCGCACTCCCGTGGTCCACAGCTCGGCCCAGCTGGCCGGGTCCTCGTTCACGTGGCGGATCAGGGGACCCTGCATGCGCAACGTGGCGCCGGTGCCGACGATGCGCTTGACCGCCAGCTGCGCGATCGGCTGGCGCAGTTCGGCGGCGTGGCTGTAGTGGCCCATCACGGCCAGGTTGCGGCCCGAGGCGACCACGCGCTCGAACAGGCGCAGGAGGTCGTCGGCGTCACGCTCGGTCACGTAGCGCTGCGGCCAGTAGGCGACCGACTTGGTGCCGATGCGGATGTTCTGCACGTGGGCCAGTTCCGGCGCCAGCAAGGGTTCGATCACCTGCTCCAGCGAGCGCGTGTTCATCACCATCGGGTCGCCGCCGGTGACCAGGACGTCGCTGATCTCGGGATGGCGGCGCAGGTAGGCCACCAGCTGCGCCGGGTCGCGCGCGTCGAACCTGAAGTCCTCCATGCCGGTGAACTGCGGCCAGCGGAAACAGAAGGTGCAGTAGGCGTGGCAGGTCTGGCCCGCGCTCGGGAAGAACAGCACCGTCTCGCGGTACTTGCGCTGCAGGCCGCGCAGGGGCTGGCCGTCCAGCTCCGGCACGTTGTGGGTCAGCTGGCCGGCCGGATGCGGGTTCATGCGCATGCGGATCGCGTGCACCAGCGGCGCCATTTCCGCGTCGGTGGCCTCGGCCAGGACCAGGTCGTGCAGGCGCACATAGTCGGACGCGGGCAGCATCTCGCGCACCGGAAAGGTCAGGCGGAAGATCGGGTCGTCCGGCACGCGCTCCCAGTCGATCAGGCCGAGCACGTAGGGGTTGGTGCGGAACGGCAGCACGCGCCCCACCACCTGCACCGCTTCGCGCAGCTCCGGTGCCAGCCTGGACCACTGCGGGGCCTGCACGATCGACTGGCGCGTGTAGGGTTTGTACTTCGTAGCTACGGTTTCCTCGTTCACGAAGGCCTCCACAATCTAGGAATCGGGAAGCTCATGGTAGGAAACCAGCACGGGTTCCGGTTGCCTAAACTCAACGGATGCCATGAGGCAATTCAAGCGCGCCGGACCGCACATGCTTGTGCCAACGCAAGCTGCGAGCCATTCACCTAGGCAAGATTTCACTTAGGAATTTT
>DASRUW010000440.1:0-2224 GCA_035655255.1 Telluria sp.
GGGCGACGTAGTGGCCGCTGTCTTCCGCGGCGTCCTGCTTGTTTTGACCGGAGGAGAACAAGCCCATTTGCTGTGTACAGTCAGTGAGAAGAGGTTTTGCGGGCCCCCATCACACCGGCGACGGTGTAGAAGGAACCAAAGACCACAATTCTATCATTCTCGCCCGCCTGCTTCAGCGCGTGCTCGTAAGCGGCGGCCGGATCGGCGAAGGCTTGCGCCGTCCAGTCGCCCGGTTTGGCGTCGGCCGGCTTGAGCGCGGCGATGCGCCCGGCCAGTTCCCCGGCATTGGCGGAGCGCGGCGAGGGCAGCTGGGCCACGCACCAGTGGTCGACGTACTGCGCCATCGGCGCCAGCACGCCGTCGATATCCTTGTCCTGCATGACGCCGAACACCGCGTAGGTGTAGCGGTAGAAGCCCATGTTGGCCAGGTTCTGGGCCAGGGCCGCGGCGGCGTGCGGGTTGTGGGCCACGTCGTAGATCACCGACGGGCGGCCCGGCAGCACCTGGAAGCGGCCCGGCAGCTCGACCAGCACGAGGCCGGTGCGCACCTCCTGGGCCCCGACCGGCAATTCGTTCCGGAGCGCTTCGAGCGCCGCCAGCGCGGCCGAGGCGTTGAGCAGCTGGTTCGCGCCGCGCAGGCTGGGATAGGCCAGCGAATTGCGGCGCATATTGCGTCCGCCGTAGCTCCACTGCTGCTTGTCGCCCGAATAATTGAAGTCCCGCCCCAGCAGCCACAGGTCGGCGCCGATGGCGTTGGCGTGGTCGATCAGCGACTGCGGCGGCACCGGGTCGCTGCAGATGGCGGCCTTGCCCGGACGGTAGATGCCGGCCTTCTCGAAGCCGATCTTCTCGCGCGTGTCGCCCAGGTAGTCGGTGTGGTCGATGTCCACGCTGGTCACGATGGACACGTCGGCGTCGATCACGTTGACCGCGTCCAGGCGGCCGCCCAGGCCGACCTCCAGGATGACCACATCCAGCGCGGACACGGCCATGAGCTGCATGATCGCCAGGGTCGTGAACTCGAAGTAGGTCAGCGGCACGTCGCCGCGCCTGGCTTCCACCGCGTCGAAGGCGGCGATCAGGGCGGCGTCGGACGCCATCTCGCCGTTGATGCGGGCGCGCTCGTTAAAGTCCAGGAAGTGCGGCTTGATGTACAGGCCCACGCGGTAGCCCGCCTGGAGCAGGATCGCTTCCAGCATCGAACAGGTGGAGCCCTTGCCGTTGGTGCCGGCCACCATGATCACCGGGCAGGAGAACTTGAGGTCCAGCGCCTCCTTCACCTTGCGCACCCGGTCCAGGCCGAGATCGATGTGGGTTTCGGCGTGGCGCGACTCGAGCAGCGCGAGCCAAGCTGGCAAGGTGGTGGGCGTGGTGGACATGGCGGGAAAGAAGGTGCGGCGGCGTGCGCGCCCGGCGGGGCGCGCACGCGGGGGATACGGCAATCAGGCCAGCACTTCGGCCGGCTGGTTCTGCAGCAGGGCGAGCAGGCGGCCGATCTCCTGGCGCATCTCGCGGCGGTCCACGATCATGTCGATCGCGCCCTTCTGCAGCAGGAACTCGGCGCGCTGGAAGCCTTCGGGCAGCTTTTCGCGCACGGTGTTCTCGATCACGCGCGGGCCGGCAAAGCCGATCAGCGCTTTCGGCTCGGCCATCACTACGTCGCCCATGAAGGCGAAGGACGCGGACACGCCGCCCATGGTCGGGTCGGTGAGCACGCTGATGAAGGGGAGCTTTTTCTCGGACAGCTTGGTGAGCATGGCGGTGGTCTTCGCCATCTGCATGAGCGAAAGCAGGCCTTCCTGCATGCGCGCGCCGCCGGTGGCGGTGACGCAGATGAAGGGCACCTTCTGTTCGAGGGCCGCCTGGGCGCCGCGCACGAAGCGCTCGCCGACGACGGAGCCCATCGAGCCGCCCATGAATTCGAATTCGAAGGCCGCCACGACGACCGGCATGCTGAGGATGGCGCCGCCCATGACGATCAGGGCGTCGGTCTCGCCGGTCGCTTCCATGGCCTGCTTGAGGCGGTCCGGATACTTCTTGCTGTCTTTGAACTTGAGGGAGTCGACCGGGAGGATCTCCTGACCGATCTCATAGCGGCCGCCTTCGTCCAGCAGCGCGTCCAGGCGCTCGCGGGCGCGGATGCGCATGTGGTGGCTGCACTTGGGGCAGACGTGGAGATTCGATTCGAGGTCGGTACGGTACAGGACGGCTTCGCACGACGGGC